>DASUBC010000150.1:0-9890 GCA_035763465.1 Thermomicrobiales bacterium | reverse complement strand
GACAACAAAGGAAATCCGAACCCGCCCGATCAGCGCCTCTCGATTCTCAGCAATCTTGACGCGAACGGTGACCTGACCTCGTATCCTGCCGTCATTAACCAGACGCCAGGGCCAGGTCAGCCGATGGGCAAGACCTTCTTGATTCACTCACCAAATAACAACAAGCAGTTCTCTGATTGCGGCTATGGGAGTTCCTTCCAGGGCGTGCGCGTGCCCGGCAACGACAACATCAACTTTAATCCCCTGACCGGCGCCGATATTGACGCCGACCACGGCAACCACGGGAGTAACGTGGAAGATTGGGTCATCGCCGCCAGCGTCGACCCCTGCAATGTCGCGCAATTGCAGTCGAGCAGCTGTGTGCTGGTGCTGCCCATCATTGACCAGTCTAATTCGTCCGGCTGCCCTGGCGCGCCAGGCGCCTTCTGCGTGCATATGGTGCGCTGGGCCGTTTTCAACGTCGTTGAAGTACCCAATGGCAAGGGCAATGGCGCCAACGGGTACGACATGCTCGGCACACTCATGCCCGATCAGGTGGTACCAGGCATTGGCTCCCTCAACTGGACACCGGGCAGCGGTCCAGCCGTGATCCGGCTAGCGCACTAAACACCGCAGCGGCGCCAGCGAGCATGTGCTCGCTGGCGTTGCTAACAGTATCAGGTACGATCGCTCGTAGCCTCTTCCGCTACAGCCGTGGCCTGCTGGCCGTCACTATCGCTCCGCAAGGCCGGGAAGAGAATCACGTCGCGGATGGCGTGCTGACCGGTGAAGAGCATCACCAGCCGGTCCACGCCGATGCCGAGGCCGCCGGTGGGCGGCATCCCGTAGCGCAGCGCGGCGACGAAGTCTTCGTCAATCGGCATCGCTTCCTCGTCGCCAGCGGCGCGGTCGCGCGACTGCTCCTGAAAACGCGCCAGTTGCTCCTGCGGGTCGTTCAGCTCGGTGTAGGCATTGCCGAGTTCCGCGCCCAGCACGATCGGCTGGAAACGCTCCACTGTCGTCGGGTCGCCCGGCTTCTGCTTGGCGAGCGGCGAGAGCGGCGTGGGGTAGTCGTAGATGAAGGTTGGCTCGACAATGCTGGGCCGCACGAAGGTCTTGAAGAGTTCGTCCACGATGCGCGGCCAGACTGTTGCCGGCGTGATGTCGAGCTGCGCGCCGCGCTCCTGGCCGGCGGCGTGGGCGGCGGCGTAGAGAGCGGACTGCTCAGGTAGCGCGCCATAATCCACGCCGCTGAACTCCAGAATCGCCTCGCGCATCGGCAGCCGGCGCCAGGGCGGCGTGAGGTCTATCGTGCGGCCCTCGTAGGTCAACTTCGGCCCGCCGAGCACGTCGAGCGCGATCGCGTGGACCATCTGCTCCACCAGGCGCATGATCGTCTCGTAGTCGGCGTACGCCTGGTAGAGCTCCATCATGGTAAATTCGGGGCTGTGCCGAACGTCAATCCCCTCGTTGCGGAAATCCTTGCAGATTTCGTAGACCCGCTCGAAGCCGCCAACGAGCAGCCGCTTGAGATAGAGTTCGTCGGCGATTCGCAGGTAGAAGGTCTGGTCGAGAGCGTTGTAGAGCGTGGTGAAGGGTCGGGCCGCCGCACCGCCGTAGAGCGGTTGCAGCGTGGGCGTCTCGACTTCCACAAACCCCTGTCCATCGAGGAAGCGGCGCATCGCGCTGATAATGCGCGAGCGCATGAGAAAACGCTGCCGCGTCTCTTCGTTGACCATCAGGTCCACATACCGCTGGCGGTAGCGCGTCTCGGTGTCGGTGACGCCGTGCCACTTGTCGGGCGGCGGCGTGAGCGCCTTCGAGAGCAGGCGGTAGTCGGTCACTTCAAGGGTCGGTTCCCCGGTGCGCGTCCGCATCGGCGTGCCGGTGACTTGCAGGAAGTCGCTGAGGTCAATCAGCGCCTTGAAGTGGGCATATGCTTCCTCGCCCAGCACATCGCGCCGCAGATAAATCTGGATTTCGCCGCTGCCGTCGCGCAGGTGCGCGAAACTCGCCTTCCCCATGTCGCGGCGGCGCACCAGCCGACCGACGATGGTGACCGGCTCGCCGCCGGCAGCGGGCACACCGTCCGCGCCGGCGGCGTCAAAGAGCGCGCGAAGCGCGGCAATCTCGTGGGTGCGCTGGCTGCGCGGCGTGTAGGGATCAATACCGAGTTCGCGCAGTCGCGCGACCTTGTCCAGTCGCAGCCGCGTCTGTTCGGGCAGCTCGACGCTACCCGGTGTGGCGTTGTCGTTCATCGTTCCCTTCGGGAGTCGAAGGTCGAAGGTCGAAAGTCGAAAGTCGCTGGTCGTCCAGCACTGTGGCTGTCTGAAGAGACCTTCGACCTTCGACCTTCAGACCTTCGACCATTATCTGACCATTATTCGACTATCACAATGCGATAGACCAGGTCGCCACCGGGGGCGCGCACGCGGATTTCGTCGCCCGCGCGTTTCCCGAACATGGCCGCGCCCATGGGGGATTGGTCGGAGATTTTGCGATTGCGTGTACTGGCCTCGGCCGGCTCGACGATTGTCCAGGTTTCGGTTTCGCCCGTATCGTCAACAATGGTCACCTGGCTGCCGATGCGAACCGTGCCGTCGCGCGCGGCGGCGTCAACGACCTTGGCGTGACTGAGGGTGTATTCGATCTCGTTGATGCGCCGGTCCAGCCGCAGGAGTTCGTCCTTCGCCTCGCCGATTTCCCCACCATCGGCCGCGTCGCCGTAGGTTTTCGCGCTTTGCAGTCGTTCTTTGACTTCGCGTTTCTGGGCGACGAGCGTGGGGAGCATAGCCTCCAGTTCCCGCTTACCTTCCACGGTCAGGAGGGTCTGCTTCAGTTCGGCCATACATGCCGTTCCTTACTACAACCGACAGGCCAATCCGGCCGGCGCGGGCGGCGCCGGCTGCGGACATTCTGGCATGCGGCGGAACGGATAAAAGCCGAGGACCACCGGCCCTCGACTTTATCGCCCCGCCATCCAGAAGGAGTATAGGTAATAGCGGTGGCGATGTCAAAACCGCCCACCGCCTCCATGCTATACTTGCACTCATTCTGGTCGCCCTGCGCGGCCCGACACAGGCGCGTACAGTGCCGGTACCAGGCCGCTGTTTCGGAGAGGCGCACGGCACGATGGAAACTCGCTTCTCACCCCGTGCCAAGCTCATCACCTTCTGGCTGCTCGTGGCGGTCGCGCTCTTCGGGCTGGCGCACTTCTTCCATATCTTGTCGCCGTTTCTCTGGGCGATGGTGACCGCCTACCTTTTCCAGCCCGCGATCAACGGCCTGAGCCGCCGTACCCACCTGCCGCGCGGTTTCGTGGCTGTCGTCGTCTATCTCGTGGTCGTCGGCGCGTTCGTCGCCAGTGTCATTACGCTCTGGCCGATTGTGCGCGAGCAAGTCCGTGAACTGGTGAATCAGACACCGCAAACGATCGAGGCGGCGACGGAGGCGTTCGAGCAACGCTATCCAGACCTCGCCGCGCGCGTGGGCCTCGACAGCACGGCGATCCAGAAGCAGATCAGCGATACCATCGCTCAAATGACCACTCGCGCCCCTAAGACCGCGCTGACCTTCGTCCAGCGCGTCATGAATCTGCTGATCGAGTTCTTCGTCTACTTGATCGCCACCTTCTTCTTCTTCCTGCACGGCGACCGGATTGTCGCCGGCCTGCGCGACCGGCTGCCGAAGCGCTACCACCGCGAGATCAACCGGGTGATCGGGGAGATCAATACCACGCTCGGCGCCTATATTCGCGGGCAGCTGCTCCTGGTCATCATCATGAGCAGCACGACATACATCGCCCTCCGCATCTTCGATATTCGCTATGCGGTCGCCCTGGCCCTCATGACCGGCCTGCTCGAACTCGTCCCCATCGTCGGCCCGTGGAGCGCGGGCGCAATCGCGGTCAGTGTCGCGGCCTTCAGCCCCACCCCGCCCTTTGGCTGGTCGCACACAACGCTGATGATCGCCATCGGGCTGACCTATTTCGCCTTGCGGCAACTGGAAGACAATCTGGTCATCCCCACCCTGATCGGACGCATCGTCCATCTACATCCGCTGCTGATGATCTTCGTCCTGCTCATCGGCACTAAACTCGGCGGTATCCTGGGCCTACTCCTCGCCGTGCCGGTCGCCGCCGTCTTCCGCATCCTGCTGCGGTATGTCTACGGCAAATTCACCGCCGAGACCAAACGCCTGGTGCTCTTGCTCGACGAACCGGCCAAGGTACAGGGCGTAATGAACAAATTGCCGACCCTGACGAACGAACAGGTCGTGCTCCTCATTCAGCCCGGCGTGCTGCGCTGGGACGATGTGCCCACTGTCCACTGGCTCGCGACGACGGCCGCGCGCGACGGTGTTGACCTCAGCGTCGTCACGACCGACCCCATCGCCGGCAGCCTTGCCACTGCCGTCGGCCTGACTACTACCATTGTGCCCGCCACCGACTGGGATCGCCGCCGCGCCGATGTCACCCTGGAGCCGGTGGCGGAGTTGCGCTCGTGAGCAGCGATACTCGCACAGGGGGAACGTCGGTACGAGAACCGCCGGACCAATTGACAGACGCGCTCGCCTCTTCTACAGTGTGAAGCACGGTCGGTCGAACCGGACATCCACTATGCCCGCCAACTGCGGCGGGACGCTATCGGCAGCAGCACTCCCCACGATGTAGACGTGGCGTTCGTCGGTATTCATGACGACAACAAGCCAGCACGCGAACTCTTCGCGCCTATCCTGCTCGTCGTTCACGCTGGCCTGGTTCTGGCACATGCATTGCCGTGGTCGAATCATCGTCGGGACACCACGATGCAGGCGCAGGCGATCGTCCCAGTTCTGCCCGCCGTCGCAGCACGCTCTCCACCACCGGAAGTCGGAGGGCGACCAGCAGCCGCGCTGGACAGCCTGCCAGTCGCCCTGTACCGTCGTATAACGTAGTCACAGCCGTCCACATTCGGGCCTACCGGGTGCAAGACGGCGACCCGGCATGGAACGTACGAAATGCGGTCTGGTAGCGATGGGAGGCAACCCATGGCGATCGATCCGATGGACTACGGCACCAAAGGCATTCTCCTCGATGTCGTACGCGCTGAGAGCGACAAGTTCTTCACGATCGTTGATGAACCGAAGAACTGGAACGTGCAGACCCGCTGTGAAGAATGGCAAGTGCGCGACATGGTCGGGCACATGATTGACGTCACTGAAGGGTATCTGGACCGCTGGGAACTGGCGTGCGCAGGTCAGCCCGCGCCCGCGCCCGCCGGCCTGCTGGTGATGGGTGAGCGACTCAATGAGCACGCGCAGTCCTTCCGCAACCTGCCGCGCGAGGAGGCCATCACCCGGCTGAAACACGACTACCAGACCATGATGGGCATCTTCGAGGGGCTGACCCCGGCGGAGTGGACCGGCCTCATCGTCAGCCACCCCTACATGGGGCCAATCCCCTCCCTGTTCTTTCCCTCCTTCCAGCTCATGGACTATGGCGTGCATACCTGGGACATGAACTGGGGCCTGGGCCAGAAGCACGCCAGAATGGACGAGCGGTCGGCGGGGGCGCTCGTCCCGTACATGTTCGTCCTCATGTCGTCCACCGTTGACCAGGATTCCGCCAGAGATGTAGACACGGAGTTTGGTATTGTGGTGGACGGCGAGTGGGGCGGCCAGTGGCGCGTGCGCGTCAAAGACGGGCAGTTCAACGCCACGCCGGCGGACAACCTCGACGGCGTGCAGGCGACCTTTCACTTCGCTAACCCGTCCGATTTCGTCCTCACCGCCTTCCAGCGTTTCCCCGGCGGCGAAACGAGCGGCGACCCGAAAGTGATCGACCAGATCAGGCACCTGTTCTTCCGCATCTAGCCGGCGTGGGGCGATATCGGCCAGTCGCCCCACAGGCATTGCATGTCACGGAGTGGTAGTGATGAATGAAGCGCTCATCCAGGCTCAGGGGGTCCACCACATCACGTTCGTTGGCTCTAACCGCGAGGCGACCATTGACTTCTACCAGGACGTGCTCGGGATGCCGCTCGTCTTCGAGCAGCCGAACCTGGACGTGCCCGAGGAAGTCCACCTCTACTTCGACCCCGGCGATGGGCGGCTGATCACCTTCTTCGTGCGGCCTACGCGCACGAACGACCCTGCGCCCAACCCCGAAGGCATCGGCAACCTGCACCATCTCGCCTTCACCGTCTCGCGCGCCACCTTCACGCAGGTCGCCTCACGGCTGGCAGCGCGCGGCATTGAGAACACCGGCGCGATTGATCGCGGTTTCATGGACTCGATTTACTTCCGCGATCCCAACGGGCAACTCCTGGAACTGGCTTGCTTCAAGTTCGTCCCACCGGAAGGCTGCACCATCGCCGATGTGCTTGGCACAGCGCACCGCCTGCGGCTGGCCGCCGGAGCGTACAGCATCGAGGACGCGCATCTCGCCGACGCCATCGCTGAGTTAACAAGGCGGCGGGCGCGGGTCACGGAACCCCTGCCGGCAACCCAATGACCCCGACCGTTACAGCCGAGTATGCCGGAACAATGTGGCTGCTGGAGCCGGACGACGCGCCGGCAGCAATCGCGCCCCTGCTCCCGGCAATATTCGCCCCCGCCGGGCCGGATGACACCGATCGGCTCACTGCCGCGATGGGCTTGCCTGATTCGGAGGAGGTGCGGCGGCGCTTCGCCACGGGGCGGCGCTGCTACGCAGCCAAGTGTGCGGGCGCACTGGCTGCTTACGGCTGGGTGAGCCTCGATAGAGAGGCGGTCGGTGAACTGGGGCTGGTCATCCAGCTGCCGCCGGGCGATGCCTACGTCTGGGACTGCGCGACCGCCCCTGCGTACCGCCGCCATCATCTCTACACCGCTCTGCTCGCGTATATCGCGGGCGCGTTGCGCGCGGACGGACGGCGGCGCATCTGGATCGGCGCGGCGCCGGACAACACCGCCTCCCACGCCGGCATCATGCGGGCAGGGTTTCAGCCAGTGGCCGATCTTTTTCTCGCGCGGGCGACGAGACAGTTCACCGTGCGCGGGCGGCCCGGTATCCCAGCGGAGGTCGTAGCCACGGCCAGCCAACTCTTCCGGGATGAGCTACCGCAAGAGTAGGCGGTTGTGGCGCGGGCCAGCCCGCGCACACGGAGAGAGAGCCGATGAAACGCAGCACCGAACGGATGCTCACGACCCACACGGGCAGCCTGCCCCGCCCCCCTGACCTGCTCGCGCTGATCCAGGCGCGCGAGGCGGGCGAGCCGGTGGACGAAGAAGCCTTCGCCGCCCGGGTGACGTCCGCTGTGGCCGAGGTGGTTCGTAAGCAGGCTGACGCGGGCATTGATGTGGTCAGCGACGGCGAGATGGGTAAGCCGAGTTTCGCTACCTACGTGACCCACCGGCTCACCGGGTTCGGCGGCGCGAACTCCGAGCCGCGCATTTTCGCGGACTGGGAGACCTTTCCCGGCTGGGCCAGCCAGGTGCCGCGCGGCACGATGCAGCGGCGGTACTGCCTCGGGCCACTCGGCTGGCAAGGCAGCGAGGCCATCCAAACCGACATCGCGAATCTCAGGCACGCGGTCGCCACGGTCGCGGTCGCGGAGGCGTTCATCCCCGCCGCGTCGCTAGGCATCGTCGCCGACCTGATGGCGAATCGCTATTACCCGACCGACGAGGCGTACCTGTACGCCCTGGCCGATGCCATGAAGGAGGAATACCAGGCCATCGCCGCCGCCGGGCTGCTGCTGCAAATTGACGCGCCCGACACCGCGCTGGCTCGCCATGTCGAGTTCCGGCGCCGCAGCCTGGCGGACTTCCGCCGGGCAATGGCTCAGCGCATCGAGGCGCTCAACCACGCGCTGGCGGGTATCCCGGAGGAGCAGGTGCGCTTCCACGTCTGCTGGGGCAACTACGCGGGACCGCACATTCACGACGTGCCGCTGCGGGACATTGTGGACCTGGTGCTGGGCGTCCACGCCGGAGCCTATTCGATCGAGGCCGCCAACCCGCGCCACGTCCATGAGTGGCGCGTCTGGGAAGAGGTGCGGCTGCCACCCGGCAAAGTGCTCATTCCTGGCGTGATTGACTCCACCAGCAATTTCGTCGAGCATCCCGAAGCGATCGCGCAGCGCATCGAGCAGTTCGCCAGGCTTGTGGGCCGGGAGAACGTCATCGCGGGCACCGACTGCGGCTTCGGCACTTCAGCTGGCAGCGCGTGGGTCCATCCGGAGATCGTCTGGGCCAAGCTGGCCGCCCTGGCAGAGGGCGCGCAGCTAGCAACCGAACGGCTCTGGGATGGAAGGGGATAGGGGATAGGGGATAGTGCTCATCCCAGGCAGTGCGCTGGTCTGCCAGCACAGTGCTGACGAGAGACTCTCCCCTATCCCCTCGTAGCGAGAGGAGACGAATGCATGGCGACGAGCCTGATGCCGGTCAATTTCTCGGCGGCAGACGCCCACGCATCTGCTGGCCTGGCTGCCGACCTGGCCGTCCCGGTGCCGCCAGCGGTAGACCAGTTGAACAACTGGGCACAGGAATCGTACAGCATGGAGGTCAGCGCCGCCGCCAGCCTCGGCTTTCCTGTCGGCAATTTCGCGACAAGCGCCCAGCACCAGGCATTGCTCTTCGGCGTCTCGCGGTGGAAGGACGTCACCGCCGGCGGCCATTCCTATCGCTTCGGCGTTGCCCTGCGGGTTATCATCGTCGTGAACGAGATCAAGGTGGACGGCGCGCTCACCCTGCCCGTCGTCGCCGCCAAGGTCGAACTCGACGGCGCTCGCGCCACGGCCCAAATGCTGGTGCGCGGCTATAAGGGCACCCAGCTCGCGGCCAATCTCCCCGCCTGGCAGTCCTTCGGGGTAGACTCCTATGCTGCGTACATGAAGGCGGTCTCGGACATTCAGGCGATCATTCTGGCCGACAATGCCGGCATTGACCCCGAATTGCTGGCGACGACCGTAGTCGCGCCGCCGCTCCCGTCCGCGGCTGCTGCCGCCGGCACGGTTTACGCCCTCCACGCAATCGCCGATGGCCTAACCCTGGCCCGCGCGCTCGCGCAGTTGGAGAACCACGACCGCGATGTCGTCGCGACCGCCCACGCGGTCTACCAGGCGCGGCTGGGCGCGGACGAGCTGGCCGCACCCACGCCCGAGCAGCGCACAGCGGCGGTCGAGCAACTCTATGGCTTGCACGTCGGACACCGCCTCCCCTGGCAGCGTGACTAGTCGTGAGTCGTGCGTGAGTGCGTGAGCAGGTTCAGGTCAGCACGGCGCCTGTCTGCTGGCGCGGCGCTGGCCCAAACCTACTTTCATTTATCATCTCGTTCGGGCGAAGTCGAGCGTGAGGGTCTCGCCGCCGTGCTGGATGACCATCGCGTCGTCTGTCCAGCCCTGCACACAGTAGGGGCTGTCGTGGCGTTTGAAGCCAGTGATCGGCGTCGCGATGCCGTCAACGGTCAGTGGGCCTTCCCAGGCGAAAGCGAGTGCCCGTCCCCGGTGGTCCGTGCCACGCACTGCCAGGTCAGTGAAGGACCAGGGCCGGGCCAGCACTGCCTGGCGGAACGCTGCGAAGTCGCCATCGAGCGCCCCGCGTCCCAGCAGGCAGACCCAGGCATTGTGTTCGCCGTAGGAGCGTAACTCCTGGTCGGCGAAGTTGCCCTGGCGCGTCAGCACAATGCCCTGTTGCGCGGTGAGCGCCACATAGCCATCACCGCGCCGCGCGAACGCCCAGCCGCCTGTGAGGGCGTATTCATCGAAGGCGGCGAGCGGGAAGTAGACATGGGTGAAGCCGAGCCGGTCGTCGTCCGGCAGGCGATAGAGCGCGATCAGCGTTTCGCGGTGCTGCGCGACGCGCGGCAGGAGATAGTTTCCATGCCAGTAGCCTGGCCGGCGCGAGCCATCCACGCTGCTGCACGCCGGGTGCGTGCCGAAGATGACCGC
>DASUBC010000149.1:0-2454 GCA_035763465.1 Thermomicrobiales bacterium | reverse complement strand
GCGCGGCGCTGTCATCTGGGTAAGTCGAGAGTGATGAAAATCGGGGCGCTTATACCGCTGTCCTTTGGTGGCTGCCCCTTGCGCCCTGACATGGGGCGAGTAGGGCAGTGGGTCGGCGTGGCGCTGGTGCGCGGGGACGGTGCCGCCGAGACGTAGCCCCGGATTTATTCGGCGGCTGCCCTCAGCGGCGCCGCGCTTGCTTGCTGGCGTCGTGGTTATCATACCTGCCCGCCCTAAATGGTTCCTACTCCCCGAGGGTATACATTGCCGGAAGCACGCTGTTTCCGCACTGGCGCAAAAGATCCAGGACAAGAACGAGCAGCGCGGAGCCTGGATGTCCAGGCTCCGCGCTGTTTTCGGCGTTGCGTTTGCTGCGCTACTTGCCGTTCTCGGCGGCGGCGAGAATCGCCCGCTTGGTGAAGACCTTGGTGAGATGCTCGCGGTAGGACTCCGAGGCGTAGATGTCGCCGAGGAAGTCAATACCTTCACCAGCGTGCTCGGCGGCGGCGGCGGCCGTATCCGCGTTGACCTGCTGGCCCTTGAGTGCGTTTTCGACGGCGGTGAGGCGCGTCGCCTTCGGGCCGGCGCCGGTGACCGCGATACGGGCGTCCTGGCAGGCGCCGTCTGCGCCGAGCGTCAGGACAGCCGCGACGCCGACCACCGCGTAGCCGGAGGCCGGGTGCGAGAACTTCTGATACGACATGCCGACCTTGCCGCTCGGCGCGGGCAGCGTGACTTCGGTCAGTACTTCGCCCGGTTCCAGCGCCGAAGTCAGCATATCTACGAAGAACTCATCAGACGCGATGGTGCGTTCGCCCTTCGGCCCGACCACCTTCACCTGCGCGCCAAGCGCCAGCGCGACCGCCGGCCAGTCGCCGGCCGGATCGGCGTGCGCCAGCGAGCCGCCAAAGGTGCCCCGATTGCGAACCATCGGGTCGCCGATGACGGTGGCGGCTTCGGCCAGGATGGGGAAGGTGCCTTTCAGATCGGCAGAATGCTCGATCTCGCTGTGTGTCGTCAGCGCACCAATCGTCACCCCGCCATTCGCCTGCTTGATCCCCTTGAGGGCGTCAATGCGGCCGATGTCCACCAGCACGGCCGGATTCGCCAGCCGCAACTTCAACAATGGGATGAGACTGTGCCCGCCGGCCAGCACCTTCGCGTCATCGCCGTGCTGTTGCAGCAGGCTGACAGCCTCCTGCACGCTCCCCGGTGTGTAGTACTCGAATTCGCCTGGGATCATGCTCGTTCCCCTCCTTGTTCAATCCGTCGTTCCTGCGACCTCGTTTCACGCTTTCGCCTGCTGTGCTTGAATCGCGTGCCAGACATGCTCGGCCGTGAGTGGCATGTCGAGATGCTTGATGCCGAATGGCGCTAGCGCATCCACCACCGCGTTGACGACGCAGGGGGCCGACGCGATCGTACCGGCTTCGCCCGCGCCTTTGGCGCCGAGCGGGTTGACTGCGGTCGGCGTCACGGTGCGGTCCAGTTCAAAGGTGGGCAGCATCTCCGCCTTCGGTAGGGCATAGTCCATCAGCGACCCGGTGACGAGTTGTCCATTCTCGTCGTAGATGCCGTGCTCCCACATGGCCTGCGCCATCCCCTGCACGATGCCGCCGTGCAGCTGGCCGTCCACGATGAGCGGGTTGATGACGTTACCGACGTCGTCTACGGCCAGGTAACGCTGAAAGGTGGTCTCGCCGGTCTCGGCGTCAACCTCGACGACGCACACATGCGTGCCGAACGGAAAAGTGCAGTTCGGCGGGTCGTAGTAGCTCGTCTCGTCCAGGTATGGCTCCATCCCTTCGGGCAGACTGTAGCCGACCGATGCCGCCAGGGCCACTTCCTGAATGGTCTTGGCCGTCTCCGGCGCGCCCTGTACCATGAACCTGCCGCCCTCAAAGACGACGTCGTCTGCGGAGGCTTCCAGCATGTGCGCGGCCAGTTTGCGCGCCTTGGCGACGATCTTATCCGTGCAGCGGTGAATCGCCGTTCCGCCGACCGCCAGGCTGCGGCTGCCGTAGGTGCCGTAGCCGAAGGGCGTGCCCAGCGTATCACCGTGCTGGACGATGATGTCCTCCATCGGCACGCCGAGTTCGTCGGCCACGACCTGCGCGAAGGTCGTCTCGTGTCCCTGGCCGTGCGGCGCCGCGCCGGTCGTGACAACGACCTTGCCGGTCAGGTGGACTTTCACATTCGCGCTTTCCCACAGGCCCGCGCCCCAGCCCTGGCCGTTGAGACCGATCCAGGCCGACGGCGCGACGCCGCAGACCTCGACGTAGCTCGACAGTCCGATGCCCAGGTAGCGGCCCTGCTGGCGCAACTCCGCTTGCTTGCGCCGCAGTTCCTGGTAGCCGGCCATCTCCAGCGCCCGGTTGAGCGCCTTCTCGTAGTCGCCGGAATCGTAGGGTAGCATCCCGACGCCGTTTTCGTAGGGGAAGTCGGCCGGCTGGA
>DASUBC010000148.1:0-12492 GCA_035763465.1 Thermomicrobiales bacterium | reverse complement strand
ACGCTACGGCGTGGCGTACTGCGTCATGAGCGGCGCGCGGCTGCCGTGCGTCTTGCGCGCGACCGCGTCGTTCGTCTACGTCCGCTTGCATGGACCGGACCCCGACCACCTCTACAGTGGCTCGTACTCGGCGGCCGACTTGCAGTGGTGGGCGGATCGTATCCGCGAGTGGGCCGGTCAGGGGCGCGATGTCTTTGCCTACTTCAATAACGACGGCGACGGCAACGCGGTCAGGAACGCCGCGTGCCTGCGTGCTATCCTCGGCGTCTGACGAGGCGGGCAGTCGGGCAGTGGGTTCTCGTCGGCGCGGTGCCAATCTACTGAAACAGTGCTCATCCAGCGCACTGCCCGCCTGCCCGCCTCGCCTCTACCGTGGCCGCCACGCGGGCCGCAGGCCGCCCGGCACGAGCGGGTAGGTGCGGGCTGGTGGTTGGGCGGCGCCAATTGCTAGCCCGGCTGGACCCGCGAAAGCGATCCAGCGGCCGTCCGGCGACCAGGCCGCCACCGCGCCGGCGACCGTGGTGGTCGCGTCAACCGCGTAGATCAGCGGGGCGGCGCCGGGCGCCAGGATGTGCAACTCGTTCTGATCGTTGGAGGCCGGCAGCACGAAATAGGCCAGGCGCTGGCCATCCGGCGACCAGGCCAACCCGACCGGCAGCACGCTATCGTGCAGCGTTTCGCTCGCCAGTACCTGCCCCGTCGTATCAACCAGTACCAGCGTCGTGTCGCGGCTTAGTTCCGGGGTGCCGGCCATTACACTGCCCGCCGTGGCGCTGAGCCAGAGCGCGATCCGCCGGCCGCCGGGCGCGACGAGGCCGCTGTCGAGCCAGTGGGGTGCGCTGGGGTTATCACTGGCCGCCGCGAGCGTGGCGACGGTGATAATCGTCCGCTGTGTGCCGGTAGCTCGGTCGAGCGCGATCAGGCTGTGGGGGAAGCGGCCGTTGAGGACGCCTGGCTGACTGACCAGCGCCAGGTCGCCGAGCGCGTACAACGTCTGCCCGTCCGGAGTCCAGTCGAGCAAGCGGAACGTGCCCGTCGCTTCCATGCGCGGATCGCTGCCGTCTACCCGTGTGGTCCATACCGTCACCGGCGCGGTGACGGCCAGTAGACCGTAATAGGTGTTGTCGGCGGTGGACAGAAAGGCTAACCGGCCGGCGGGCGTCCAGCCCCAGAGCAGCGCGTAGGGATCAGGCGCAAGCGTGACGGCGTGGACGCCGTCATCGTCGAGCAGCTGCGTGATGTACGGAAACTGGTCTTCCTGGTAGTCAACGTCATGCGGCCGGATGCGGCAGAGCACATGCCGTGAGTCGGGCGACCAGGCGAGACCGCGACTGATGGTGCCGGCGAAGCCATAGCGGGCGAGTGGCTGTCCATCAGAGGCGAAGATTGCGACCTGCTCGTCGGCGCTACCGGCCAGCGCCGCGCCGACAGCGGCGAAGCGGCTGCCATCCGGCGCCCAGGTCAGACCATCGTAGACACCCAGCGTCAGGCGGCGGCGGTTGCCGCCATCGGCGTCAATCGCGGCAATCCCGGCTGGGTTGTCGGTCGTGAACAGCAGCCTGCCGGCGCGCTGTAAGTCGAGATTCGGCATCGCGGTGACGGTCGCGCGGCGGGCAGGTGTTGTGGCTGGCGCGGGGGTCGCTGCCGTAGGCGCGACTGTGGGCGTGCCGAGCACCGGCAGCGGAAGTTGTGCTATGACGGTGCTGGTAGGTGGAGGTGGCGCTGGATGAGCTGGTTGGCGTGTGAACCAGTATCCCGCCAGCACTAGCGGCAGGGTCAGCGCACCGCCCAGCAGGAGGCGCCGCCGCGTCAGGCCCGTGCTGGCGGGCGCGCCCTCCGCCACCGCCGGTCTCCTCAGCCGCGCTGGGCGGCGAATGCGCGCACGGCGGCGACCTGCGCCGCCGTTTCGACCGAACCGGGTCGTGCGGCGCGCACCCGCGCGATGGCGTCGTCTACCGGCACACCTTGTTCCACCAGCCAGCTCGCGAGCAGCGTGCCGGTGCGGCCCAATCCGGCCGCGCAGTGGACCGCGACGGGCTGATCGGCCGCGAGGGCCTGGTCAATCGCGGCGACACCCGCCGCGAGTTGCGCGGGCGTCGGCGGGGTGAAGTCGGGCACCGGCAGGTGGACTTCCGTCAGGCCATAGCGCGCCAGCTCGTCCGGCTGATGTGCATGCTGGTGGAGATTGACGAGGACACGCACGCCGCCTTCGGCTAGCGCCGCCAGCTCATCAGCCGTCCGTGGGTACGCGCACCCCAGCACGCGCCCGGCGGCGAGCCAATCCAGATCACTTCCCGCTTCGTTTGTGCTCATCGTAGCTCCTTGTGGCTCCCCCGGCCCCCAATGCTGGGGGAGCACCTCTCCTGACGCCGGGGCTTGTCTGAAAACTCCGGTGCAGGGATAATCTGCTCCCCCCAGAATTGGGGGGCCGGGGGGCGCTCCTACGGCGCGATGGTGGCGGCGTAAGTCGCGAACAGCGCCCGCAGGTCGTGCTGACCCTGCGCGCGGTCGCTGCTGAAGGCGCGGTCGCGGTCGTCACGCGGGTTGCGGAAGCGGTCAATCTGGGCGCGAGCCGTAATGAACTGGCCGTCCGGGGTTTTCTGGTGCCAGCGATTGTCTTCGGGGTCTTGCCATGAAATATAGCCGCCGCGCGGCACATCGTACGATTGCGCCAGCTTGCCCAAGAAGTCGAACTTCACGCCGCTCGTACCGGCGTGATAATAGTCCTGGGTCAGGAAATCGGACACAGCAACGCCGTTGATCTGGTAGGCGAAAGTCTCGCACGGGTCGCACACTTCGACCAGGTAGCTGACAAGGTGGCCGTCGGAGGCCGGGTCAATGTCCGGACCCTGGATGAACTTTTGCCCGTAGGGGTCTTCCAGCATTTCGAGCAGCTCGTGGCTGGCGGTGATTGACCAGTTTGTCCCTGCCTGAATTTCCGCGTAGGGGTGATGGTTCTGGTCCAGGTGGACACCTAGACCGGCTTGCGGATGGTCGAGAACCCTGATCGGCCACGCGCCGGCCGGCACAGTGGCACCCGCCGTCAGCGCCCGCACCGTGGCGTGCTGGCCCCATTCAGGCGCGAAATCACGCTGAACCTGGGTTTGCAGGGCCGTGGCGACCGCCGTCATTTCCGTACTGGCGATGGTGACTGAGGACTGGTTGAGCAGAACGACATGCCGGGTAACCATCGCGCCCTCCTTTCGCGATTCGCGTGGACTCGCCGCTCCACCAATTCCAGTGTACCACCGGACAATCGGGTACACTGCGGCGTGGCAGTGCGTGCGTCGTGAGTGCGTGAGTGCGTGAGTAGTTCAGGTCGGCACGGTGCCTGACTGCTCTGGCGTAGTGCCAATCCCAGGCAACTCACGACTCACGACGCACGCACTCACGACTGCCAGAAAGGAGAGACGCACGCGATGTCGCTTGCGGCGCTCGCGCTGGTGCTGGTCGCGGCGGTGTTTCACGCGACCTGGAATTTGGTGCTGCACGACACCGCCGATCGCGCGGCGGCGATGGCGATTTCGGGACTGGTCTCCGGCGTGGTGTTGCTGCCGGCGATCGTCCTGAGTCCACCGGCCGCCGTGCTGCCGCTGGTGCCGCTCTCGGCGCTGGCCGAGAGCGCCTATGGGCTGTGCCTGGCGGCGGCGTACGCGCGCGGCGCGCTCTCGCTGGCCTATCCGCTCGGACGCGGCACCGCGCCGTTGCTCGTCACGCTGGGGGGCTGGTTGCTGCTGGCGCAAGCGCCCGGCGCCAATGGTCTGCTCGGCGCAGTCGCGCTGGCGAGCGGGTTGGCGCTGGTGGCGACGGCGGGACGCCGCGCGGGCCAGAGCGCGGCGGTCGGCTTCGCGCTGCTGACCGGCGCGTGCATCGCGTCCTATTCGCTGCTCGACGCGCGCGCGGTGCAGCAGGCCGCGCCGGTCGGCTATCTTGGTGCGGTGCTGCTGCTGCAAGGTGTCTTCCTCATGCTCTGGCTGCGCTGCGACTGGCGGCGCTTACGCCAGTCGCTGGCGCCGGGCGCGAAGATCGCCGTCGGCTCGGTGGCGGCGTATCTGCTGGTACTCTTCGCCTTCCAGCGCGCGGGCGCCGGCCGGGTGGCGACGCTCCGCGAGGTTTCGGTACTCATCGGCATGTTGCTGGCGCGCGACAAACTCGGGCCGCGCGTCTGGGCGGGCGCGGCGCTCGTCGTCGTGGGCGCGGTGCTGACGGCGTTGTAGTGATGGCCCTTGCCCCTCTGAACTGCATTGTGGGGTGGGCCACCCCCGCACAAAATGCACAAAATACACAAAACCCCAGCAGACCAGGAACGAGGACCGGGCGCTACCGCGCCAGCGCGCCCATCGGATCCCACGCGGGCAGCACGATCGGCTCCTGGTCGAGCGCGGCCTGGAGGTCGGCGGGCAGGGTGTTCTTGCGCGCGGCGATCTCGAAGGTGTACTCGTCAAACCACGAGTCGTTCATCGTATAGAAGCCCTTCTGGCCGTTCTCGTCGCCCCAGCTGTTCTCCACGCGCCAGCGGCGCGGGCAGCCGTCCACGACGTCCACGCCGGTGAAGAGCATAGCGTGCGTCATCTGCGTTTCGTGGTAGTCGAGGCGCGCGGCCTTGTCGAGCGCGAAGTCGGTGCTGTAGACGCCGCCGTAGTTGTAGAGGTCTTTGTCCCAGATGCCGAGGTCGCGGCGCATCATCTTGCCGACATCGCAGCCGAACCAGACCGGTTCGCCACCTTCCAGGGTGCGCTGGGCAATGGACTTCATCAACCCCATCTCGACATTGAGGTAGATCACTCGCGCGCCGCCGACGACGTTACCGAGGTATTCGACCGTGAAGGTGCGGCCGAAGGGACTGGTCGCGCGCGGGTCATGCACGAGGCAGACATACTCGTCAACCGGCAGCGTGATGTAGCGGGCGGCGAACTCTTGCGGCGTCAGCTCACCGTCGCGGTGAAACGCCTTGTCGCGGTCGTGCCACTGCCAGGTGAAGCGTTCCGGCGGCGTGCCGAGATGAATGGTGAGGATGCGGTGAACGGCGCGGAGAATCGCCTCCTTCTGCTCGCGCAGCGTGCCATCGCTCGCGCCGCCGGCGTGCAGGTCGCGCAGCGCCTGCGCGCCTTCGCGAAGTTTGTAGCGCAGGGCGCTGTTCATTCGCGCCGTGTCGCCCGCGCTCTGCGTCTCAGGCATCACTGTTTTCGGCACGAGACCGTGTTTACGCACGAGGTTGACGAACATGTTCCACTGTCCGCCGTCGTCAATCGGCCGGTCGAGCAGGCAGCCGATGGTGCGGTCGTCGAGCGGCCGGTCGGCCATCGCGATCATCGCTTCGAGGAAGTAGTTGGCGCGTTCAAGCTTGTCCCAGAAGAAGAGGTAATTCTGACTGAACTCGAACTCTTTGAGACCCATGCGCTCCTTCGCGCCGACCCGGAAGAGGTTCAGGCCGGCGAAGAGCCAGCAGCGCCCACTCCGCTTCTGGCTCGTCACCGCCCAGTCGTCGAGCAAGACCGACATGCTGTGATCGGTGCTGGCGACGATGGCATGGTTGAGTGCCACATCATCAAGCGGCGTCTGCGTGACGGCATTCTGCGCGAGCTGGTTGGCCGGGTTGGCCGCGAAATCATCGCGAAACACCGCCAGCAGGCCAGGTGTCAATGCGCCTGCGGTCGTCCCCGCCAGGCCAGGCCGGGTCTCGGTAGCAGCCATTGCGTCGCTCCCTTCACGTCTGCGAGTCGGCACGCCCAACCCGCTCAGGCGCCTATACCCGCAGCGTACCACGACCAGTCCGGCAGAGAAAGACGCCAGGGGACGGATTTACCACCGAGAACACCGAGAATTAAAGGAGAACGATTGTGATCGTCTCTACTCGCTTCGTGTGCGGTGTGTGCTGGCGCGGATTCTCCTGCGCCACTGACGGGTTCTGGTCACCGGAGCACTGTAGTCAAGCCGTCTCTCCTACTTGGCCGTGCTATGATGCCGCCGGCGATAGGAGCCGAGCAAAGGAGGCAGCGATGGGTAAGCTGGTGGGCCGGCTGATTCGGCTGGCGATTGTGATTGTCCTGGTGCAGGCGCTGCGTGACCAGTTGAGCCGGCCGCCGGAGGAGCGCACCTGGGTTGGCCGGGTTGGGCCGGTGCCCTATGACTTCCGCCCACCAACGATGGAGCGGCTTCAGCAGGCGTACTGGAATCCCGATAGCGACCGTCTGTTCACCGACCGGGTGTTCGGCATTGGCTGGGCCATCAACTTCGCCCAGTTGCTGAAAATCGCGCAGGAACTCCGGCAACTCGGGCAGGAGATGACGGCGTCGTAACGAGGGCCGAACGAGGTCGAAAGTCTGAAGGTCGAAGGTCAAAAATCGCGGCGGTCAACGCTGTAGGCTGCCTATGGTGCTGGTTCGCAGAAAGCTATTGCCTTGTTACGAGCGACTTTCGGCCTTCGACTTTCGACCTTTGACCAAGGGACGAAGGATTGTATGAAGATCACCAAACTGGAGACCTTGCTCGTCAAGCCGCGCTGGCTCTTCTTGAAGATGTATACCGATGAAGGGATCGTCGGGCTGGGCGAGCCGATTCTAGAGGGCCGGGCGCTGACCTGCCAGATGGCGGTCAAGGAACTGGAGCCGTGGCTGATCGGCGAAGACCCAACGCGGGTCGTGCATCTGTGGCAGGCGATGTACAAGCACGCCTTCTACCGGGGCGGTCCGTTGCTCACCAGCGCGCTCTCGGGCATCGAGCAGGCGCTGTGGGATTGCTACGGCAAGTATGTGGGCCTGCCTGTGTATAAGCTGCTTGGCGGGCCGACGCGCGACCGAATCCGCGTCTATGGTACGGCGAACGGCGATACGCCGGAAGCGGCGGCGCAAAGCGTGCGCGAGGCGGTGGCGGCTGGCTTCAATTGTATCAAGACGGGATTGGGTGGGGTTCGGCGCGGGCGTATGATCGAGACGCCTGGTTTCACCGAGCGCGCGGTGGAGATTTTCGCGGCGATGCGCGAGGCGGCGGGTGCGGAGGTAGACATCGCGATTGACTTCCATGGCGCGGTCAGTCCACAGAACGCGAAGCGGCTGGTCAAGGCGCTGGAACCGTATCACCCCTTCTTCATCGAAGAGCCGGTGCAATGCCAGAACGTGGATGTGCTGGCCGACATCACGCACTCGACGTCCGTGCCGATCGCGACCGGCGAGCGCCTGTTCACCAAGTGGGGTTTTCGGGAAGTGCTGGAGAAGCGTGCCGCGTCCATCCTGCAACCGGACCTCTCGCACGCGGGCGGCATCATGGAAACGCGACTCATCGCCGGCATGGCCGAAGCCTACTATGCGGGCATCGCGCCGCACTGCCCGCTCGGGCCGATCGCGCTGGCGTCGTGCCTGCAACTCGACGCGGCAATTCCGAACTTCCTGGCGCAAGAGGGTGGCCGGATCACGGGTGAAGGCTACATTAAGACGCCCTTTAAGCACGAGAATGGCTATCTGCCGCTGCCGACCGCGCCTGGCCTGGGCATCGAACTCGACGAGGAGGCGCTGGCCGACAAGATCGGTCACGACTGGCAGAATCACAAGTCGTACGACGAGGACGGCGCGGCGATTGACTGGTGAGTAGACGGTAGACGAAAGACGGTAGTTACTCGTCATTGGCGCTGTGCTGGAAAATCAGCACTGCCTCATGGAGAAGAACTACCGTCTACCGTCTACCATCTACCAGCGTTACAGGCGTCTCCCGCGTGCGTTGTTGCGGTGTAGGCTGCATTCAGCGTCGCGGGAGGCTACCGGATGTGTCGCCATTCTGAGCTGTCGCGATTGTCGCGCGTAAAAGTGTTTGCTATCGGCGTACTGCTCTGCCTGGTTCCGCTCGCCGCAACCATCGTGCGGGCCGCGCCGCCGACCAGCCTGAATGCGCTCGCGTTTGGCGATGCGCGGCATGGCTTCGCCGCTGGCGACGGCGTGATTCTCGCGACCACTGATGGCGGCGCGACCTGGGAGCGGCGCTACAGCGGCCCCGAGCGTTTCATCGCGCTGGATATGCTGGGCGAGGTGGCCGGCTGGGCGGTCGCCACCGATGCCTTATTCGGCACAGCCGATGGCGGGCAGACCTGGACCCGGCTGGGTGAACCGGCGCCGCCGCTGGTGAGTGTCGCCTTCACATCGCCCACAGCCGGCTTTGGTATCGTGGGCACGCCGCCACTCGGTTCCTCTACCGGCCAGCCCTATCCTATCAACGGTGGGCAACTCGTGCGGACCAGCGACGGCGGGCGTAGCTGGACGCCGGTCGCGCTCGACATCGCGCCGCAGTCGGTCTGCGCCAGTGGGTACGTCGCGGGCGGGCGGCAGGTACTGCGAACGAGCGACGGCGGCGCGACCTGGGCAACAGTCTTTACCGCGCCGGTGCGCGACTCGCCGCGCTGGGACGCCACGATCGCTTGCTCGTCGCCGGAGGTCGCCTGGGCGCTCATGGTCGGCACGGGCGTGGCTCTCAGCCACCAGGAGCACGCCGCATTTATGACCGCGAATGGTGGCGCGGACTGGCGGCCGGTCTTCGAGGAGCGGTACACCGTGCCCATCACGCCGCCGGTTGATACGCCCAATGCTCCTGGCACATACCCTGGCCCATTCGCGGTGGCCGACAGCACGACCGCCTACTTCATCGGGCTTACGCCGCCGGTCGATCGTGACTATAATGCGGCGATTGATCGCGCGACAGTCAGCGGATTGACGCGGCTGGGCACGATTCCTGGCGGCCTGCCGCTGGGCGGCCCCTATGGCCTGGCCTTCGCTGACCGCGAGTATGGTTGGCTCGCCACCGGAGCCGCCGGTCAGATTCTCGCCACAACCGATGGCGGCGTCACCTGGACGGTGCAATATCCCGCCCGCCAGACACCAACGGGTATGCCTGGCGCGGGCGCGGGCGGCATGGCGGGTGGGTCGCTGCCCTGGTCCCCGTTCGCGTTGCTTGCGCTGGCCGTTGGGGCCACCCTGCTTATGGTACGGCTGATGTTTCGTCGCTGAACCGGTAGCGCCGGATCGCCGGCACCAGCGCGCCGATGACCAGTACAGTAACAACGCAGGCGAGACCGCCGGTGGCGACCGAGAGGGGCGCGCCGAAGCCGGCCGCGACCGCGCCGGCCTCCAGCTGGCCGAGTTGCGGCCCGCCCTGCACAAAGACCTGATTCGCCGCCGTCACCCGGCCGCGCAGGGCGTCGGGGGTGAGCAACTGCAAAATCTGGTGGCGCAGCGTCATGCTGACCGTGTCGGTCAGGCCGGTGCCGGCGAGGAAGAGGAAGCAGACCCACATCGTCGTCGCCAGGCCAAAACCGACCGTTGACAGCCCGTAGGCGGTCACGGCGAGCAGCAGCGGCCAGCCCGGCTTGCGGATGCGGTTCGAGATCAGCGTCATCACCACCGCCCCGATGACGGAACCGACAGCCGGCGCGGAGTAGAGCAGGCCGAGTTGCTCCGCGCCGACGTGCAGCACCTGGTCGGCGAAGACCGGCAGCAGCACCGTCGCGCTGCCCCAGAAGGTTGCGCCGAAGTCGAGCGACATCACCGCGACGACGATGGCGTTGCCGCGAATGAAGCGCAAGCCCTCGATCGCCGCCCGCCAGCCGCGCACGCCCTCCACAGCCGACGGACCTGGCCGGACGCGCATCAGGATCAACGCGAGAATTGGCGCGATGAACGCCGCCGCGTCGAAGCTGTAAGCGCCGGCGACGCCGAGCACCGCGATCGCCACGCCGCCGAGCGCCGGTCCGGCGATCGTGCCGACTTCCATCAGTGTGATATTCCAGGAGAGCGCGTTCGGCAGGTGGGCGCGTGGCACCAGGAGGGGGATAATCGCCTGCCGCGCCGGCATATCGAGCGCGCCGATCGCCGCCGCGATCATGGTGATGGCGTAGATGTGCCCGACGCCGACGATGCCGAACGCCGTCAGCCCCGCCAGCGTCGTGGAGCAGGCCATCAGCGCCGGCTGGGTGAAGAGCATCAGACGGCGGCGATCCACCGCGTCGGCCAGCACGCCGCCCGCCAGCGAGAAGGCGATCACCGGCAGGATGCGAAAGAGTCCGAGCAGGCCGAGCTCCAGCGATGAATGATTGAGCTGGTAGACCTGATAGGCGATCGCCACGGTCTGCATCTGCCGGCCGATGGTCGAGACGAAGCGCCCGATCATCAGCAGCAGAAAATCGCGGTGCCCTAGCGCGACAAACGGGTTCAGCGGCGGTTCAGGCGCTCCCTGGCCAGTTTCAACCTGTCGTGCCGCTATCGTTCCTGCCACGCAGGCTCCTTCGCTGTGCTCACTGCCGGCGGCGTCCGCCGCTGCTGGGGCGATGTGCTTCCTCTGCCCGTCGTTGCGCGCCGTTGCTGATAGAACGCCCGGCTTACCCCTAGCTGGTCAGCGACGCCCTACAGCCCACGAGCAGCAGCATGACCTGCTGGTGGCAAAGTTGCGTAGTACTACAATAACCGCTGTTGCCGCGCCAGGGCAAACCGGGAGGTACGTCATGGGTATGGAGCATCTTCACTCACAGACGGGAGTTGTCGGGCGCTCATTGCGCGACCAGGAGGCGCCGGCACCACCACAAGCCGAGGACGTGTCCTGGGCAGAGGTGATCGCTCAGATACATCAAGGTATGGCTGCTTTCGCTGCAACCAGATTCGCGCGCCAGCGTAGCAAAGGCGTTGAAGAACACACTGCCTGAGTCTGCCGTCCGGTGCGCCGACAGGCGAGCATTAGGGTGATGAGTGGCCGGGGCTGTCAGAGTTTCAGCCGCACCCGCCCGGTTATGAGCAAACACCAGACGACGATGAGGCCCCCGAGCAATAGCCCGGAGCCGAGAATCGCGGCAATGAAGATATTGACGCCGAGGGCGTAATGCAGCACCAAAACCAGCGCGAGCGTGCCGAGTACGATGCCGCGCGTCAGCCAGCGAAACGGCCCGCCGCCAAGTAAATCTCCCAGTTTCACCTTGTCCTCTCAAGCGTTCAGGTCTGTTCCGCTGCTCCATTAGGCGGAGCAACTATACCAGGCCGTGCCGTACGCGAGTAGAGAGTAGGAGTAGAGAGTTCCTCGTCATTGGCATTGTGCCAGGCAACAAGCGCCATGCCGCTAGCGAGTGGCTCTCTACTCTCTACTCACTACTGGTCCAGGCACGGCGCTGAGTTTGCTCGTATCGGCCTTACTGACCAGATCGAGTGGATAACTGAAGAACAACACTCCAGCCGCAAGCAGCACGGTCAGCCCCAGCGCGAGCCGGCGGACAGCTGCTTGTGGGCGCGTGGTGGCGAACAGCGCCAGCAGCGCGCAGCCAAGCGCCAGGACCAGGACGAGCAACGGCAGGCCGCCGGTCAGCCGCCAGGCCAGGCTAGCAGTAGTGTTGGTCAGATCGAGCGCGGCGAGCTGGGGCAGCCAGACGTCGGCCAGCGGATCGGAGGCGTGCTGCGAGGGGAGCGCGGCCGTCAGCGTCGCCAGCAGCAGCAGCGCAACTGAGCAGACAATCATGGTAGCGATCAGCGGCCGGCTGGCGCGTGGCGCGAACGCGGCCAGGAGGGCGAAGAAGGGCAGTGCGGCGATCAGGAAGCGCGGGCCAGGCGTTGTGCCGCCGAGTGGCTGATAGTAGCCAGCATTGTAGAGCAAAAAGAGGCCGGCAATCGCGCCGCCGAGGGCGAGCTCGCGGCGCGGGGCGCCGGGCCGGCGCAGCGACCACAGGCCGAACGGCGCGGCGGCGAGCCAGGGCGACAGGCGCAAGAGGCCGCGCGGGCCGGCCAGAATCCGCGCCAGCGCACCGGGCTTCGGCCAGGTGACGCCGGCGAATCCCTGGCTCATGCCGGAGCGGAAATAGGGATCGGTCAGCTTGCTATAGCCGATCGCGAACCGTGCGCCGAAAGAAATCCAGTTGTATCCCAGCAAGATGAGCGCGGGCGGCAGCGCGCCCAGCGCCATCAGGAAAGGGGCACGGCGCTCGCGGGCTCCCGCGTAGATGAGCAGCGCGACGACGCCGAGCGCGGCAGGGTATTCGAGCAGTACTGCCCAGCCGGCGAGCAAGCCGGCCAGGAGCAGCGGCCACCGCCGGCTGCCCGGCGGTGTGCGCCAGAGCACGAAGAAACTGGCGAAGAGGAAGCAAGCGGCGGCGACATGACTGAAATAGAGCGAGGCGAAGGGATAGGCGATCGTACCGAGCGCGTACCCGAGCGCGATTGTCAGCGCCCACCACTCGTCAACATAGGCGCGCAGAAAGCGCAGCAGCAGCAGCACAAGGAGAATTGCGGGCGCCACCGCACCGAGGAACGCGCACGCACGCCAGTATTGCCACCGGGTCGGTTGTGCGCCGGTCAGCGCCGCCACGCCACGCAGAGCAGCATAGGCTGGCACGCCGAGCAGCGCCCCGCCCGGCGCTTTGTCGGAATACCAGTGGCCCTTGTAGAAGGCTTTGTCGCCGGTGTTGTCGTGCGTGCGGTCAATCCGCGTGGTGTGCTCGTCCACAAGCGCCTGGACGAGGTCGTAGCGGCTGGTCTC
>DASUBC010000147.1:0-7882 GCA_035763465.1 Thermomicrobiales bacterium | reverse complement strand
TGCAAGTCGTACAGGAACTCCTCCACGTAGCGGTCGGCGTTGGGGTGTTCACGGCCCGAGCGGTCGGGCGCATTCACGCCATACTTCCAGCGCTGGGTGCGGACCGCGCGGCCCACCTGCGCCTCGCTGATCTGGACAAAGACTTCCTCGGGCCAGTCCGCGCGCTGCCCATGCAGCAGCGGCAGGATCGAGCGCCCTTGCATTTCGTCCGGCACCGGCAACCCCACCGCGTCCAGGAGGGTCGGCGGCAGATCCACCAGGCTGACAAGGTCGCGCACCTGGCCGCCACCGGTGAAGCCGGGGCCGGTCAGTAGGGCCGGCACATGAATCGAGGCTTCGTGGCAGGAACGCTTGTACTCGCTGTTGCGCGTCTTGAAGTGGCTGCCGTGGTCGGAGGTGAAGAGGACGATCGTGTTCTCCGTCAGGCCGAGACTCTTCAACGCGTCGAGCAGGCGGCCGAACGCCTCGTCGAGGCGCTTGACCATGCCCCAGTAGCCGCCGAGGTGTTGCTGGGCGCTGCCGCCGAGTGCGGCCAGGTCGGGCGGGGTCCAGCGGCCGGTGTAGCGATCGCGGTAGCCGTCCGGCGGGGGATAGTCGTCAAGGTGGTTCTGGTGGTGTGGCTCCAGGTAGGAAACGAAGAGGAAGAACGGATTGTCCTGATGGTCGTCAATGTAGCGAATCGCCGCGTCGGTCAGCGCATCTACCCGGTAGCCCGGCAGTTTCACTTCCCGGTTGTCGTTGTCGTACATGACGGCGTTATACGAGTCGGAGACGTGTTCGAGCGCGTTCGCGCCCAGCCAGTACTGATAGCCGCCCCGGCGTGGCTCCGTCACCGGGTCTTCAGCGGCGAGGTGCCACTTGCCGATATAGCCGGTGGCGTAACCTGCCTCGCCAAAATAGTGTGCCAGCGTGCGCGCGTCGGGCTTGAGCGCGATGGCATTGCGAAAGACGCCCGTCTCAGTCGCATAAAGACCCGTCTGGAGCACCGAGCGGGCGGGCGCGCAGACCGGCTGACAAGTGAAGAAGTTGGGCAGGTGCGTGCCCGCTGTCGCCACCCGGTCGAAGTTCGGCGTCAGGTCGAGCGGGTTCCCGCCGAGACCGGTGCTGTCCCAGCGTTGCTGGTCGGTGAAAAAGACCACGACATTGGGCCGCGTCCCTGGCGCCGTTGCCATGCTGTCCTCCTTGTGTTGGCCCCTGCCCCCAATGCTGGGGGCCACCCTCATCACCCATGCAAGAGCTTCGCGATGTCGGCCGCGAAGCGCTGCTCCGAATTGTCTTCCGGCGCGTAGCCGATCACCTTGCGCGCATTGGTGATGCTCCAGAAGGTGCGCGCGTTGTTGGAGACGCCGTAAAAGATGTGGAACGGCACGCCAAACTCGTCCTCGATGTGCGGCGTTTCCGCCGACTTGACGAAGAGTTGCGTCAGGTCGCGCGGGCTGACGTAACCCGCCAGATCGCGAATGTAGCGCTCTTTCGGCTGGCCGGCATAAACAGCCGGGTCGAGGTCGCGCGGGGCGACGATGCGGATGAGCACAACCTCCAGCTTGCGGCCCAGACTGCCGCAGGCGTAGAGGAAACCGAGCGATTCGTAGGCGACTTTGGCCCAGCCGTAGAAGGTATCGGGTCGGGGATAGTCCTCCGGCGTCACGCGGTCGCGCAGACCCTGGTAGTAGGGCTGCTCGTACCACTTCGCGGCCTGGTTGGTGCTCGCGGCGACGACCCGCCGCACACCATGCTTCAGCGCCAGCGCGAAGACGCGCTGCGCCATGTCCACATTGCGACGCTCGCCGTCATACACCTGCTGGGGGTCCGGCGACGTCGGAAACGTCCCCGGCGCGCCGGCCGTGTCGGTGACCGGCCGGACATAGCCCAGGTGCATAACGATGTCAACGCCTGTGAAGTACGGGGCGACCTTCTCGTCCGGGTCGTTGAGCAAATCAACGATCTCGACTCCGTCCACCGTCTCGCCCGCGCGATTCGTCCGGCGCACGTCAATCAGCCGCAGGTCGTACCGCTCGCGCAGTTCCGGCAGCAGCTGGCCCGCGACGTAGCCGGTCGCGCCAGTGACCAGCACCTTCAACTTCGCCATGGCTCTCCTCCCTTTGAGTCGGGCAGACGGGCGGTCGGGCAGTGGTTTCTCGTCGGCACGGTGCCTGACTGCTGGCTCGGGAAGTGATCCAGCGCGCGGCCCGACTGCCCGCCTGCCCGTCTGCCCGACTAATACATATTCCCGCAGCGCCCAGGCGACGCCCGCATCGCTGACCGGCGGCAGCACGGCGGCGGCAGCCGCGCGCACGACCGGCGCGGCGTTGCCCATCGCCAGTCCCAGGCCCGCCCAGGTCAGCATCGAGAGATCGTTCTCCTGATCGCCGATCGCCAGCACAGCCTCGCGCGGCACGCCGAGTCGCGCGGCCAGCGCGGCCAGCGCGCTGCCTTTGGAGACGCCAGGCGCCATCAATTCGCCGAACCGCTCGTGGGAGCGCGTCACCGCGAGCCGGTCGCCGAAATGCTGCCCGAACGCCGCGACTTCGCGCGCGACCACCTCCGGCACGGCGACGAAGAGCAGTTTGGTCGGCGGGGTCGCGCGGACGAGGGCCGGCAGGTCGGGCGTAATGACAATCTCGCCCCCTTCGGGATGCAGTCCGAGATAGATGTCGAGTTCCGGACGGTGGGCGATGATATGGTGGCGCTCGTCTACATAGGCGATCACGAAGATGTCGGCGGCCACCAGCGCCGCCACGGCTTCGGCGGCGGCAGCGCCCGGCATGGTTGTATGTGCGGAGATTTCGCCGGTCACTGGATGGCGCACGAGCGCCCCCTGATAGCAGATGACCGGCACGTCAATCCGCAAGAGCCGGGCAAACGGCAGTGTCGCGCCGAACGTGCGGCCGGTGGCGAGCGTGACATGGACGCCGCGCGCCTGCGCCGCCGCGATGGTCTCCTGTACTGCCGGCGGCACGACCAGATCGGCGCCCATCACCGTGCCATCGAGATCCAGGGCGACCAGCTGGTATGTCACGCAGGCTCCTTGTTCGATGCCATACCGACCACGCAGTCGTTACGAGTTACGCGCCATTGACCATATTGTCGTGGAACTGCGCGGCCTGGTAGAGCCGGTAATAGGCGCCCCGGCGGGCGATCAGGTCGGCGTGGCGGCCCTGCTCAATGATCCGGCCGGCGTCAATGACAACGATCAGGTCGGCTTCGACGATGGTGGAGAGGCGGTGCGCGATGACGAGCGAGGTGCGGCCGTGTAATACCGTCCGCAGCGCGTCTTGTATGGCCCGCTCAGTTTGCGTATCCACACTACTCGTCGCTTCGTCCAGCACAACGATGCGCGGGTCGGCCAGAAAGACGCGCGCGAAGGCGATCAACTGCCGCTGGCCCACGCTCAACCCGCTGCCGCGCTCGCCGACGCGCGTCTGGTAACGCTCCGGCAACCTGTCAATAAAATCGTGGACGCCGACCGCCCGCGCCGCCGCTTCAACCTCTTCATCGGTCGCGTCGAGCCGGCCATAGCGGATGTTGTCGGCGATGGTCGCCGAAAAGAGAAAGGTATCCTGCAAGACGATGCCGAACTGGCGGCGCAGCGATTTCAGCGTCACGTTGCGGATATCGTAGCCGTCAATGGTGAGGCTGCCGTCCCAGATGTCGTAGAAACGCGGCACCAGATTGATAATGCTCGACTTGCCCGCGCCGGTCGCGCCGACGAACGCGGCAGTGGCGCCCGCCGGGATGGTCAGGGTGAGGTCGTGAATCACCGGCCGGTCGGTGTAGCCGAAGACGACGTGGTCGAACGCAATGTTCCCCGCAATCGGCGGTAGGATCGCCGCGTCCGGCGCGTCGGTGATGTCAATCGGCTCGTCGAGCAGTTCGAAGACGCGCTCGGCCGCGACCGACGCCGACTGGATCGTGTTGTAGCGATCGGAGAGGGTGCGAATTGGCTGGAAGAAGCGCGTGACGTAGCCGATGAACGCCGTCAGCGCCCCGATGGTCAGTGATTGGCTCAGAACGAGGTTGCCTCCGACCAGCAACACGATGACCGTCGCCAGCCCGCTGATGATTTCTACCGACGGCGCCAGCACCGAGTTGAGCAGGATTGAACGGGTGCTTTCACGATAGACCGTCCAGCTCAGACGCTCGTAGCGCACGTAGTTTTCCGCTTCCCGCCGGAACGCCTGAATGACTCGCATCCCGCTGATATTCTCAGCAGAGTAGCCGATATAGCGACTATTTGCGGCGCGCACCGCGCGGTACACCGGGATGGCATAGCGCCGCCAGACGATGACGACCGCGATCATCAGGGGCGCGACGAGGTAGCAGACCAGCGCCAGCTCGCGATTGAGTGTAAACATCGCGATGATGATGCCGCCGAGGACGAGCAAATCGGCGAAGAGGCCGATGATGCCGCTGGTAATCAGGTCTTGCAGTACCGACACATCGCTCTGTACACGCGAGATCAGCCGGCCCACGCCCATGCGGTCGAAGGTCTTCATGCCGAGGACTTGCAGGTGATCGAAGAGCGCGCAACGCAGGTCGAGGATAACGCGCGTGCCGACGCGTGTCGTCAGGTAGCCTTGTGTCCAGCGCGCGACGAAGACGATGAGCACGCAGGCGATGAAGATGATGACGGTGATGGCGAGTTTCCGCCCGCCGCCCGGCGCGCCCAGCGCACCGTCGCGCACGGCGTCAATCGCGACACCGAGCAGGCGGGGCAGGGCGAGTTCGCCGACGGTCTGCACGACGATGGCGAACAGCGCGAGCGCTGCCTGCCCCCAGTAGGGTTTGATGTACGCCAGGAGCCGCAGCGCGCTCTCGCGATTGAGCTTGCGCCCCAGGTCGTTTTCGCGGTCGTCCAGCGACAGATGAGCGCGCGACGCCGGATTCTGCGCCGGATTCCGCGTGGCCGTGCTCATGCTACCCCTCCCGTCGCGGCGTCGCGCGTCTGCACGTCGTAGGTTTGCCGGTACGCGCCGTCGAGGAGCAAGAGTTCGGTGTGCGTGCCACGCTCCGTAATCTGGCCGTCGGACAGCACACAAATCTGGTTGGCGTTCCGCACGCTGCTGAAGCGCTGGGCGATGATGAAGGTCGTTCGGCCGGCCATCAGGGTGCTCAGCGCCTGTTGAATTTCCGCCTCCGTCTCCATATCCACACTGCTCGTCGCTTCGTCCAGCACCAGAATCCGGGGATTCAGCAGCAGCGCGCGGGCGATGGCGACGCGCTGTTTTTGCCCACCAGAAAGGTTGACGCCGCGCTCGCCGAGCAGCGTATCGTATCCATCGGGCAACCGGCTGATGAACTCGTGCGCCTGCGCCGCTTTCGCCGCCGCGACGATCTCATCCAGGGTCGCGTCCGGGCGGCCATAGGCGATGTTGTCGCGAATCCGGTCAGAGAAGAGGAAGGTCTCTTGCAGGACGAAGCCGATATTGCGGCGCAATACCTCCAGATCCCACTCGCGCACATCTACACCGTCAACCAGCACGCGCCCGCCGCGCACATCGTAGAAGCGGGCCAACAGTTGCACGATACTGCTCTTGCCACTGCCGGTCGTGCCGACCAGCCCGGTGACCGAGCCAGGCGGCGCGTCAATCGTGATGCCGCGCAAGACCGGCCGCCCGCCGCGCCTGTAGGCGAAGGTGACGTCATCGAAGGTGACGTGGCCGCGCACATCGGCCGGTCGGTAAGCGTTTGGCGGCGAGTAAATCCGGGGCTTGCGCTCCAGCACCTCGAAGATGCGCTCGGTCGAAGCAAGCGCCAGCGCGACATTCGTCACAATCGGCCCGATCTGGCGGATTGGATCGGTAATCTGGGTCATATAGAGGTAGAAAGCGAGCAGTGTGCCGACTTGCAGAGAGTGATGTAACACCTGCCAGCCGCCGATACCGATGACGGCGGCGGTGCCCAGCCCCGTCACAAGCGGTAGGGTAGCGTTGGCCGTGACCGCCAGCCGGGCCGCGTCGAGTTGCCGCTCGTAGAGTTCTTCGCCTTCGTCCAGGAACTTGCGCGACTCATACGCTTCGCGCCCGAAGGCCCGGACCAGCCGCATCCCCGCCAGATTCTCTTGCAGCACATTCATCGCGTCGCCGAACTGGCGTTGCGACAGCAAGTAGAGTGGCCGCACTTTCGCGCCGAAGACCAGCGTAATGCCGAGCAGGAGCGGCACAATCGTCAGCGCGGCCAGCCCGAGCTGCCAGTTCAGGCGCAGCATAATCACGGCACTGCCGAGGACTAGAATGAACGTCTGGATCAGCGTGCGGAGCGCGGGAGAATAGAAGCGGCGAATATTGCGGATGTCTTCGGTGAGGCGGGAGAGCAGTTGTCCGGTCTGCTCGGTATCGTAAAAGGAGTAGGCCATCGCTTCGAGGTGACGAAAGACCTGGTTCCGCAGCCGGTAGGTCACGGCTTCGCCCACTTGCTGCGTCGTCACCGACCGCACATAGGCCATGATCGCCGAGACCAGCGCCGTGATGGCGATGGCGACGGCCATTTCGGTAATCACTTGTTTGTCACCGTTGGCGATGCCCGTATTGATCAACGAGCGGATGAGGAGCGGCTGGGCCAGCGAAGCAGCGATTCCCAGTAAAATACTGACGATGGCCCAAAAAGTCAGCCACGGATTAAGAAACATCTCACTGCACAAACGGCGCAGCAGATACGGAATGCTATGTTGGCTATCCACCTAGCCCCTTCCCCCTGCTTGGCGGCACCGCGTGTCGGCGCTTGGGCGATAATACCATTAATCGCTTTGCGAGGGGATAGGGTGGTTAGGGGATAGGGGGTAGACGATAGGGGATAGAGCCTCACCATACGGCAGTGCTGATCATCAAGCACGATGCCGATGAGAGACTATCCCCTATCGTCTACCCCCTATCCCCTTATGGTATCGTTGCCCACCAGCGCGGTTGTTGAGTGGGACAGGGGAGGAAAGAGTGAAGATTCGGGAGATGCGGGTGGTGCCGGTGGCGATGGCCGACCCACCATTGCGGAGCGCGTTCGGGTTGCACGCGCCGTATGCGCTGCGGACGATCGTGCAATTGATCACCGACGAGGGTATTACCGGCCTGGGGGAGACCTACGGTGGCGCGATCCCTCTGCGCGACCTGGCAGCGGCGCGCGAGCGGGTGATCGGTCAGGATCCCTGGCGCCTGGCGCGGATCGAGGCGGCAGTCGCGGGCGACCCGACGATGGCGCCGAACCAGGACCGCCCCTGGGAGGGGACGCTCTCCTCGCCGGTGCAGACCTTCTCGCCAATCGAAGTCGCCTGCTACGACATCATCGGCAAGGCGACGGGGCGGCCGGTGGCCGATCTGCTCGGCGGGCGCTACCGCGATGCCGTGCCCTTCTCGGCCTACCTCTTCTACAAGCACGCGGGCATCGGCGGCACGGATGGTCTGGCCGAGGCATCCACGGCCGCGCAGGAGCGCGACGATTACCTGGCTCGCGAGGCGCTCTCGGTCGAGGGCATCGTGCGCCAGGCGCGGGAGTTCGTGGACCGCTTCGGCTTCCAGAGCATCAAACTCAAGGCTGGCGTGCTGCCGCCGGACGTGGAGGCCGACAGCATCCTCGCCATGCGCGAGGCGCTGGGACCGGACACGCCGCTACGGATTGACCCCAACTGCATCTGGAGCGTGGCAACGTCCGTCCGCATCGGCAAGCGGCTCGAAGGGGTGCTGGAATATTACGAAGACCCGACTGACGGCAAGACCAACATGGCGGCAGTGGCGAAGCAGGTGGCGATGCCGCTCGCGACCAATATGTGTACGACCTCCTGGTCAGACATCCCCGAAACGGTCGAGCGCAGCTCAATCAGCATCCTGCTCTCCGACCATCATCTCTGGGGTGGGCTGGCCGCGACGGTGAAGCTGGCGCAACTCTGCCGGGT
>DASUBC010000146.1:0-10142 GCA_035763465.1 Thermomicrobiales bacterium | reverse complement strand
GCGTAGGCATAGCCGTAGTAGAGCGGCACGTAGACACCCTGCTGCTGGAGAATCTTCTCCGCCTGCCGGTACAGGTCGGCCCGTTTGGTGGTGTCGGCTTCCGCCCCTGCCTGGACAACGAGATCATCGTAGGTCTTGTCGCTCCAAGCCTGGCGCTTCCCGCTGCTCTTGTTGCTGTAGAAGACGAGCTTGTAGATGTCGTCCGGGTCGGGGTAGTCCATGTACCAGCGGATGAAGATCAGCTGGTACTTGCGACCGAACATCGGGTCGTTGAAGGTGTTCGCCGGTTTGATGTCCAGTTCGATGTTCATCCCCAGGTTCTGCTTGAGTTGCGCCTGGATGAACTGTGCGGCGGTCTTGGTCGTCTCGCCCTCATCACGCATAGACATCGTGATCTTGTCGGGGAACTTGCCGCCGGCATACTTAGTGCCGTCGAGCATTTTCTTCGCCGCGTCCGGGTTGTAGTCTACGGCCTGCTTGAACTCGGGGTATTTCGCCGGGTCAATGTAGTACGGCAGGTCGGGCGACATCAGCGAGAAGGCCGGCTCACCGAGGTTCTGGATGACCTTGACTAGCTGGGCGCGGTCAATCGCCTTCTGCATTGCCAGGCGCACCTTCAGGCCGTCATCGCCGGTGAAAGGCTCGTGGTCTACTTCCGGCACGAGGTAGAAGATGCCGCTCTGCGAGTGCCGTACCAGCTGCTTCTTCAGGTTCGCGTCGCTCTGGAGACGCGGAATCTCACCGACCGGAATACCACGGAAGTTGCGGAAATCGAGGTTGCCACCTTCATACGGCGCCAGGCCGGCGGAAGGCGCTACGATCGCCGTGTTGATGGTCTTGAGATACGGCTTCGTGCCGGTGGCGTACTTTTCGTTGCGCTCCAGCACGCACACCTGGCCTCGATCCCACTTCGTCAGCATGTAGGGCGCGTTAGTGACGATCGGGGCGCCGGTTGTCGCCGGTTCGGTCCACTTATCGCCCCACTTGTCCACGGAGGGTTTGTGCGCCGGCACTGCTGCGGTGTACGCGGCCAGGATCAGGAAGTAGCCAGCGGGGTGTTCGAGCGTGACCTGGAGCGTATGGTCGTCCACGGCCTTCAGGCCGAGATCCTTCGCGGTCGCCCCCTTCTTATTGTTGAACGAAGTGGCGTTCTTGATGTCGAGCAGGAAGCCCGCATACGACGCGCCGGTCGCCGGGTCGATTTGCCGGGTCCACGACCAGATGTAGTCGTTGGCCGTGATGGGATCGCCGTTGCTCCACACCGCCTGTGGATGCAGTTTGAAGGTATAGACGGTGCCGTCAGAAGAGAGGCTATAATCGGTCGCGTCGGCTGGGCAGAGTTTGAAGTCGGGGTCGTAACGGAACAAGCCCTGCACAGCATAGGTCGAGGCGCCACAGTAGAGGTCTTTGTTGAAGTCAAAGCTACTTGGATCTTCTGACAGGAACGTGTAGAAGGTCTGGTCGGTGGCCAGATCGGTCGGCTTGGCCAGGTTGTCTGGCCAGTTCGACAGCGCGACTTTGCCGCCACCGGCGGCCGGTGTGCCGCTGGCCGCCGACGAACTTGCGGACGAAGCGGCCGACGTGCTAGCCGCAGACGACGTAGCAGCTCCGCCAGCGGAGGTCGTAGACGCCGCGCTACTGCTTGCCGCCGAAGTGGCGGCGGCCGACGAGGACGAGGAACTGCTGCTGGTGCTCGCCGCCTTCGTTGACGAAGACGATGAAGACGATGTGGTAGTTGTCGCTGTCGGGGACGCGCCACCGCAGGCAGCGAGGGCGGCCGTACCACCGATTGCGAACGCAAAGGCGAGGAACTGGCGTCGCGACATCCCGGCCGCGCGCATCCGCTGTTCGAAACGTTTGACCTGCTCGGGGTCTTTCAGCCAATCAGTTGGGGCACGCTCTGGCAGTGACATGCGTGGTCCTCCTCAGACAATCACTAACACCGCGGTTACGGGCGACAATGCAGACCGGCGCGGGCAGCAGTTCAGCGCGACGAATGGACCTGCGCTGACGTCTCCGCTGGGTACTGCCGGTTCGATGGCGCGGTCAAGCGAACGGCATACTGCCCCCCTTCCAATAGCCCCATCTCGTCTACCTGTGCCAGCAAGAACGCGCGCCGCTGCTGGTCCTGACGACCACGCGACTGGCTGTCCCCCACAGCCAGACGTGGCGCCAGGCCGCTTTGTACTCAGGCGCGGCAGCGCGGTGGAAACGCACGGTTGGCATCAGTCGCGCTTCGAGCTCGGATCGAGCGCATCGCGCAGGCCGTCGCCCAGGAATGTGAACGAGAGCATCGTCAGGCCCAGGGCGATTGACGGCCAGACCAGCATCCAGGGATAGGATCGGAGATAGGACTGGTTTTCGCCGACCATCAGCCCCCAGCTGGTTTGCGGCGGGCTAATACCAACGTTGATGAAACTTAAGAATGCCTCGGTGAAGATCGCGGTGGGAATACCGAACGTCAGTGCGACGATGATCGGCGTCAGGGTATTCGGCAGCAGGTGACGCAGCATGAGCCGTGAATTCGTCGCACCGATCGAGCGGGCTGCGAGGACATAGTCTTTCTCGCGTAGGGCCAGGAACTGGGCGCGCACCAGTCGCGCCAGCGTGACCCAGCCGGTCAGTCCGATCGCGATGAAGATATTCGTCAGTCCACGTCCCCACATGGACATGAGCAAGATGACGAAGAGCAACTGTGGGAAGGCATACATCACGTCCACGAAGCGCATGAGCACGAGGTCGGTCTTGCCGCCAAAGAAACCGGCGAGCGCACCCACCGGCACGCCGATGGCGAGGACGATCAGCTGCGCGACCAGCCCGACCAGCAGTGACACCCGCGAGCCCCAGATCACGCGGCTGAGCACGTCACGCCCGAGTTGATCCGTGCCCATCACGTGCGCGCGGCTGGGAGGCTGATAGAGAGAGAGCGCGTCTTGATAGTCAATGGACTGGCGTGCCAGAAACGGCGCGAAAATCGCCATGAGACAGAAGACCACCACCACGATCAAGCCGGCCAGGGCGAGACGATTTCGTAAGAGGCGGCGCCAGGCATCGCCCCACAGGCTCTTCTGCTTCCGGTGCATGAGCCGCAGGCCGATGTCACTGGCTGCGGCTGCTGGAACAGACTGTTCCTGACCATCTCGCGGAGCTGGAGATACGCGCTCGGCCATGTCATCCTCGCTTCCTGCCGATTCCTGCCGTCGGTTGCGACCAGTAACGCGGCTAGCCGCTGAGGCGGATGCGAGGATCGAGCAGCCCATATAACAGGTCCACGATCAGATTCATGATGCTGAGAAAGACACCATAGAGCAAGATGACGGCGATGATCATCGGATAGTCGCTGCCGACCATGCTCAACACGAAGAACTTGCCCATGCCGTTGATCGCAAAGATTTGCTCGACCACAAATGAGCCAGTGCCAACGGCCGCGAAGAGCGGCCCGATCACCGTGACTACCGGGATCAGCGCGTTTTTCATTACATGACCCACGATGATCCTGGTCTCGCGCAAGCCCTTCGCCCGGGCAGTACGCACATAGTCGGAGCGCAGCACATCAATCATGCTGGCGCGGGTGTAGCGCGTCAATGTGGCCAGCGGGAAGAGCGCCAGCACGATTGTCGGCAAAATCAGCGTCTTGGGCTGGGCGGTATCCCAGCCGGTCGGCGGCAGCCATCTGAACGTGAGCGAAAAGAGGACGATAACGAGCACTGCGACCACAAAATTGGGCAAGCTCGTCCCAAGCACCGCGACGCCCGCGCTCACATAGTCAAGGATGCCATTTTGATTCACCGCCGCCAGGATGCCCAGAATGGTACCTACGACAATGGCGAAGACCATCGCCATCGTGCCCAGTTGCAGGGAGATGGGGAAGGTTTGCTTCAGGATATCAGTGACTGTGCGTGTTTTGTACGCGAACGAGGTGCCAAAATCAAAATGCAGGGCGTTCCAGAGGAAGGTACGGTATTGCCACACCAGCGGCTTATCCAGGTTGTACTTCGCCCGGAGATTCGCCATCTGTTCAGGGCTGAGAGCATTGCGCCCTGAGGCGCTCGGATCAAGCGGGCTGCCCGGTGTGTTGTGCGCGACGAAGAAAACAATCGCCGACATGACCAGTATTGTGGGTATGAGCCACAGGAGCCGGTTGAGCGTGTACTGAATCATCCGCACATCCTCCCTGACAGCCGGTCGTGTGGCGGTGGCGGACCACCAGCACGGCGCTTACATTCGGGATTGGTCCTTGCTCACGATCGCTCTGCTAGCGGCGGTTCACCGTATAAACGCCCCTACAGACTGATGATCCATTCGGAGCATTATACCCCGAACGTCTGTTCAACAATTCTGTATGTGCGCGTGGCGGTCTGGTTGGCACCGTATCACGACTGTAGCACAGCCACGGAAAGGCTGTCAACGGCGCCATGCACACCGGTGTTGTGATTCTCGCACAGCCAGGCGAGCAATGCCCGACAGCGCCGGGGCGCTGTCGAGCATCGCGTCGAAGCATTCGGTGCGGGCTGACTAGGAAACAGCCGCGACTTCCTGGGTGCAGTAGGCGCAGCGGGTGGCGGCGTTGGGAATCTCACTGAGGCAGTAGGGGCACTTGCGCGTCGTCGGCGCGGGGGTGGTCTTGCTGCGCTGCGACCGCTCGATCAGCGTGTTCATCGGCTTCACGATGAAGAAGAAAATTACCGCCGCCAGGATGACAAAGGCGACCACCGCGTTGATGAAGTCGCCGATGAGGAACTGGCTGTTATTGACGGTGAACTTGATCGCCGAGAAGTCGGGCTGGCCGCCAATGGCGGCGATGAGCGGCGTGATGAGGTCTTTGACCAGGGCTTCGACCACCGCGCCGAAAGCGGCGCCGATGACGACGGCGATGGCCAGGTCAATGACGTTGCCGCGCAAGATGAACTCTTTAAATTCCTTCAGCATCATCCCTCCTTACGAAACTGTGCATGGCCCGGCGGCCCGCCGCGCCACGCAGCCTTGCGTCGTCGCCCTTCGGACGCCCCTCAACGCCCGAAGCGCCAGTCAGCGCCTCTCATCCAGGAGCTCCCCATGTCCCTCCTTTCACGCTCTCCCCGTTGCCTGGGTAGTCCGCCACCATGAGTGAGCTCATGCCGGTAGTCCGCGTGTTGAGACGGCTCTGCTTGCGAAATGTCACATTCGGCGCTTCCGCAATTGTCGTACCGCAACGGCCGCCGGTCCGCGCCCGCTGCTCGCGAACGAGCAAGCAGGGGTAGAGACGGCGGCGCGCTGGCAAAGTCACATCCTGGTCCCGGCGCCGCCGGGTGCAAGAGCGCCGACTTGCCGGGTGACTTTTGGGGCCGGCCACCGTCTGTAGGGTGTAAGTGACCATCGTTGTCACCAGGCGACACGGGCAGGCGGGCAACCTGAAGGCTGGTCAGGGCGAAGGTGAGCGTGCTTATCCTCTCGCGCTCATGCCGCAGCCCGCCTGCCCGTTCCGTTTGCCGCCTGGTTGACGCCCCATCCGCGCTTTGCTAGGGTTATGGCGGGCAGAACCGCACATTTGCTCGCGCAGACGCTGGAGGGTTGATGTCCCCGGAAGAGCTGGCGCAATGGTGCCAGCGCACACTCCCTGATGATACTCGCGCCTTCGAGGCGCTAGTCGCGCAATACAAGGATCGGGTCTTTGCGACGACCTACCGGTTAACGGGTAACTATCAGGACGCGGAGGATATGGCGCAGGAGGTCTTCGTCAAGGTCTTTCGCGGCATTAAGGGGCTGAGCGAGCCGGCGACGCTGAGTACCTGGATTTACCGCATCGCGACCAACACCTGCTTCGACATGCTGGAGCGGCGGCGGCGCACCCCGCAAACCGGCCCGCTGGCCGCCGCAACCGGCGGCGACGAGGCCGAACCGCGTTACGCCGACGAGCGCGAACCGACGCCGGAGGCGAGCGCGATTCAGCGGGAACTGCGGCGCTGCCTGGAGGCGACGTTGCAGGAACTTGACCTGGACGCGCGCGCGGTGCTGGTGCTGCGCGACGTCGAGGGCCGGTCGTATCAGGAGATTGCTGAGACGTTGGCGGCTGGGATGAGCGCGGTCAAGATGCGGATTCACCGCGCCCGGCTGGCGTTCCAGCAACTCTTCGATCGAATCTGTCCCGGTATGCGCCGGGCGGCCTGAGGCAGTGGGCGGGCTTCGCGGTGACATTGCACTGTGACGTCCAGCAGCATTGAAACTGTTTGGATAAGGAGAGGAGGTCCGGATGTCGGGCAATGCAACTCCGCCCGTTGACCTGACCGATCTCGTCGAGGGCGTGTTGTCCGGTCCAGAATGGGAGGCATGGCTGGCTGCTAATCCCGCCATCGCGGCTGACGTCGCGATTGCGCGTCGCGTGCGCGCTGCGCTGATCGAATTGCGCGCGGCGCCGCTGGCGCTGCCACCCGATTTCGAAGCCCGGCTGCTGCAACGCTGCCGGCAGAGTTCGGCGGTGCTCGATCTACTCGATCTTGGTCTCGCCAAGGGGCTTCAGGCGCTGCTTGACCTGCTCGCGGTCTTCTTCGCGCTCTTGCCCGGGCCACAGCCGGCGAGCGCGTAGCCCGGCGTCAGGACGCGAGTCACTCAGCGCGAAGCGCGCGGAGGAAGGAAGGCGATGGATTTTCGGATCGTCACCGATTCGCTCGTCAAGATTGTCACGGACATCATTTCCTTCATTCCCCGGCTCATCAACGGCCTGATTATCCTGGTCATCGGCTATCTGATCGCCCGCCTGGTGCGCTGGGTGATCCGCACCATCCTCAGCCGATTGCGCGTCGATCCGCTGGTCGAGCGGACGGGCATTACCGGCTCGTTGCGCGGTATCGGCGTGCGCACGCCCTTCTCGGAGATTGTGGCCCAAACGATCTTCGCCCTGCTGCTGCTTTCATTTCTCATTACCGCGACGCAATTGATGGGACTGACCGCGGTCGCGCTGCTGCTGCAGCGCCTGCTGGATTATTTGCCCAACGCGATCGCGGCCCTGATTGTCTTCCTGCTTGGCGGCATTGTCGCCCAGTTCACGGGCAATCTCGTGACCAATGTGGCGGCGGGCGCCGGTGTGGAGTATGCCGGGGCGCTTGGCCGCGCGTTGCAGTATTTGATCAGTCTCTTCGTCATCGTGCTGGCGCTCGGGACGCTGGGCATTGACACTACCCTGCTGGTTACGGCGCTCACCATTCTCATCGCGGCTGCCGGGCTGGCGCTCAGCCTGGCGCTTGGGCTGGGGGCGCGGGGCATGGTCGGGCAGATTCTGGCAGGGTATTACCTGCGCCAGCGGCTGCCGATCGGGCGGCCGATCGTGCTCGATCAGGTGCGGGGGGAAGTCAGCAGCGTCGGCAGCGTCAATTCGGTGATTGCCACTGCCGAAGAGATGATCGTCGTTCCCAACACCATGTTGTTCGAATCGCTGGTGCACGTTGCGCCGGCGCCTCCAGAGACCACCGAGCCGCCGCAGGCGTGATCCCGTTCAAGCGCGATGCCAGGTCAGTCCTGGCCGGCTTCGGCCTGAGCAAGCCGCGCTTCGACAGCGGCGAGCTCGGCTTCGATGGCCGCCTGCCGCTGGCCGCGCGGATGGTTAAGCAGGAAGCGGAGATGCCAGGCGCGCACCCGTAACTCGCCGATTGCGGAGAGCCGTCCGTTCGCATCCAGGCTCTCACTCTCCTCGGCCTCTTGCTCTGGCGTCGTTGTCGTCGCGGCGCTGACCATTTGCTCCTCCAGGCTCAGGGGTATCGCTTGCCATACGCGCATAGTATGACGGAGGGGCGCCGCGCGAGAACAGCGCCAGCTGGGGCATTTGCGGCGGTACCTTCAGGCTACCTGCTGGCGGCGCGGGTCAGCGTGGTCCGGTCGCGTCCGGCGGCGTGAGGTGTTCGTAGCGCACGATCGGCAGCACGAAGACCACCGCGCCGCCCACCTCGACGAGCAGCGGGGTGATCTCGAAGCCTTCGGGCGCCAGCATGGGGGACGTGACGTATTCTTCGCGCGTCTGGCAATGCTCGCGTAAGAGTTTGAAGACGACGCGAACTTGCCAGGCGGCGACGGCGATCAGCAGCGTCACGCTGGCGCGGCGCAGCAAGCCACCAGTGCTCGCAAGCACCGTGACACCGTAGCCGCGCGCCCGCAACGCCGTGAGTAGCGGTTCCAGATCTTGTTGCTGCACAATCGCGACGACCAGCCGATCGATCGCGTCCCTGGTCATGGCAGTTTGCGCCCTATCCGTGTTCGATCGCGGCCAGTTTCGCCAGCCGGCGCCGGAACTGTTCCTCGCCGCTGAACCGGGCGTCCACGAACGTGCGTAGCAGGTCGAGCGCGAGCCATTCGCCGACGATCTGCGCGCCGAGGCAGCAGACGTTGGCGTCGTCGTGCTCGACGCACTGATGCGCGGAGTGGACATCGTGGCACAGGGCGGCGCGGATGCCGGCAAACTTGTTGGCGGCGATGCACGCGCCGATGCCAGTGCCGCAGACCATGATGCCGCGCTCGGCCTGTCCGCCCTGGACGGCTTCGCAGACCGCGCGGGCGATGTCCGGGAAATCCACCGGGTCGGCGGAATGGGTGCCGGCATCCTCGACCGTATGACCCCACTCGCGTAGCGCCCGCACCACCGGCCCTTTCAGGTGGAAGCCCGCGTGATCCGCGCCAACGATGATTCGCATCCGCTTGTCCTCCTCTGTAATTGAGTCGGCAATTATCAGTATCGGTAAGGTTAGCATGATGCCTGGTGGCAGGCGCGGTGCCGACTCGAACCCACTGATGATCGCCGACTGCCGACTGTTACACCACCACCTGGTAGCGCGCGACAGTATCCGGGTTCAGCGCGATGCCGAGGCCAGGGCCGTCCGGCACGGCGAGCATCCCATTGTGAACCAGCGGCGGCGTCGTGAGCAGGTCTTCGCGCAGCGGGTTGGGGTTGGCGTCCAGTTCCATGATCAGGCCGCCAGGCAGCGAGGCGAAGACGTGCAGTGAGGCAATGAGGCCAACGGCGCCGCCGAGATAGTGCGGCGCGTACGGAATGCCGGCGGCGTGGGCCGCGCGACAGATCGCGGCCAGTTCGGTGATGCCGCCGGTCTTGCAGACATCGGGCTGCGCCAGGCCGAGCGCCCCGGCGGCCAGCACGCGGCCGAACTCGCGTGTGCCGTAGTAATTCTCGCCGCCCGCGATCAGGCAGGGCAGGTCGGCGCGCAGGCGGCGCAGCGCGTCAAGCTCCTCGGCAGGCACCGGTTCCTCCATCCACCGGCAGCCGAACTCGCGAAGCAGCGGCGCCATGTCACGCGCCTGCTTGTAGGTCCACGCCTGGTTCGCGTCCACGGCCAGCGCCGCACCGGGGTAGGCATCGCACAACGCGGCGAGATTCGCGCGGTCGGTCGCCGCGCCGAAGCCAACTTTCAACTTCATGGTACGAACACCAGCCTCCCAGTACACTCGCGCCGTCTTGACTACATTGGCGGGACCGAGACCGCTGGCGTAGACCGGCGCCTGGTCAGCGGTCGCGTCGGCCAGCAGCGCACGTACTGGCTTACCAAGCGCCTTGCCATGCACGTCCCACAGCGCGATGTCCACCGCGCTGATCGCCTGAAAGATCGGCCCCCGCGCGCCCCACTGCCGGCCGACCGGCTCCAGGCGCGCGATCAGGTTCTGAGTCACGCGCGCCGGATCGTCGAGCGCCTGGCCGACGATCAGCGGCCTGACACCCTGCGTCAGCGTCGCCAGCCGCTCAGCCGGCGCCCAGGCTGGGAAATTGCTCCAGCTCTCGCCCAACCCCACCAAACCTTCGTCCGTGACGACTTCGACCAGAATAGCGTGGCGGTGCGTCATCGTGCCGAACGCGGTCTGCACGGGCCGCGCCAGTGGCACAGAGAGGAGGATGGGACGTAGGTCAGTGATCCGCATCATGGCTCCTGTGATTGTGGATTGTGGATTCTGCCTCTGCTGGGCAGCGGCCTCCTGATCAAGCAGTGCCCTGACCAGCCCGAATCCGCAATCCGCAATCCACTTCCATACTTCCTTGACTGTCGCCGCGTGAACCGGCAGACTGCATAGCATGATACTGGATTCGCGCCGGAGGGTAGAAGCGATGGTGAAGGGTAAAGTGATCGCGGTGACCGGGGCGACTGGTGTGCTCGGCGGCGCGGTGGTGCGGG
>DASUBC010000145.1:0-7643 GCA_035763465.1 Thermomicrobiales bacterium | reverse complement strand
CCATGACCACAATCTACGCCGCGCACAGGCACGGCTTGCTGGCGATTCATGGCGACGATGGCCGCTGGTCGGTGACGACGCAGCTTGCCGAGCAGGAGCCACAATGCGTCGCTGCTGATCCGGCTCATCCGGAGCGCGTGTACTGCGGCACACTGAAGGAGGGTTTGTGGCGCAGCGATGACGCGGGCGCGAGCTGGCAGCCGGTGGGGCCAGGTATCGCGCACCCGATGGTGATGGCCGTGGCGGTCAGCGCGCTGGAGCAGGCGAACGGCTTTGGCGTCATCTACGCTGGCACGGAGCCGAGCGCGCTCTACCGCTCGGAGGACGGCGGCGTGACCTGGCGCGAACTGCCCAGCCTGCTCGACCTGCCGTCCAAATCAACCTGGGCTTTTCCGCCCCGGCCGTACACGCACCACGTACGCTGGATCACGCTCGACCCGCATGAGCCAGGCACTCTCTACGTCTGCATCGAAGCAGGCGCGCTGGTCCGCTCGTTTGACGGCGGCCGGACATGGGATGACCGTCATGCCGACACGCCCTGGGATACGCACAAACTCGCCGCACATCCCGCCGCGCCGGGGCGGCTCTATTCGGCGGCGGGCGACGGTTTCAGCCAGCCGGGGCGCGGCTACAACGAGAGCCGCGACCACGCCACGAGCTGGCAGCGGCCCGATGAAGGCTTGCGTCACCACTATCTCTGGAGCGTCGCGGTAGATCCCGGCGACGCCGAGACCATCGTTGTCGCCGCGTCGTCCAGCCCCAGCGCAGCGCACAATCCCACCGCCGCCGAGAGCCATCTCTATCGCCGCGCCGCAGGCGGCCCGTGGGCGGAAGTGCGCGCGGGGCTGCCCGAGGCGCGCGGCGCGCTGACCTACGTGCTGGCGACGAATGCCGCCGAGCCAGGCGTCTTCTACGCGCTCGGCAATCACGGCCTCTATCGTTCGCCCGACGCGGGCGTGAACTGGCAGCGCCTCGACCTGCCGTGGCCGGATCACCTGCGCTTCAGCCACCCCGAAGGGCTGGTCGTCGTCAGCGCGTGAGGTCAAGGTCGTACCGCTGCTCCTTGACCGGCGGCCCCCAGAGCGGCGCGGGCGGCTTCTCCTCGGTCTTGCGGAAGCCCGCCGCCGTGTAGAGGCGCGCGGCGGGTGTCAGGATGTCCACCGTCCAGAGGAAGACCGACGTATAGCCGGCCGCGCGGCTGAACGCCAGCGCCTCGTCCACCAGGCGCCGGCCCAGGCCCGCGCCGCGCGCGTCGGGATGCACCAGCAGCCAGCGGAGCTGGGCCGCGTCGCCCTCGCGCCCGAGGATGGCGACGGACCCGACCAGACGCCCATCGCGCTCCGCAAGCCAGAGGCGGTCGCGGTCGGGGCGCTGCTTGTGGGCGAATTCGGCCAGCGTCTCGGCCACGTACGCCTCGAAGCGATGGTCAAAACCGTACTCGCTGGCGTACAGCACTCCGTGGAACTCGGTCACGCGCCCCAGGTCGCCCGGACACAGGTCGTGGCGCAGCGTTACCTGCCGCCCCGTATCGGTCGCCACCAGCCCCTCCTCTCCCGTTGCCTCAACCAATCCGTGCCGCTGCCAGGCGCAACAGCCAGTAGAGCGCCAGCCCGCTCAGGATGCACGCCCACATGCGGCGCGTACGCTGGGCGATGACGCCCGCACCCGCCGCCGCGATGAGCCGGATCGGCGCTTCGTCCGCGCCGCCGGCCAGGCTCGTTACAACCAGCGCGGTCAGTGTGGCGACCGGCACGAACGTCAGCGCCCGCTCCCACGCCGGCGGGATGGCCGTATCGGCCAGCAAGAAACCGGTGATTCGCAGCGCATACATGCCCACCGCCATCGCCAGAATTGGTCCGAGCGCGTTCATCGTGCGTCCTCTGTCGTTGTGGGAACGGCCGCCACGCCAGTCTGCTCGCGCCGCGCCCACCAGGCGCCGGCGGCGCTCCCCGCGAGGCCCGCGCCGAGCACCGCGACGCCGCCGGGCATGAGCCGCGCGACCAGCAGCGCCGACACGCCTGCGACCAGCGCGGTCAGCGCGGCGGCGCGCGTTCGCACGAGTGGCACGAGCACCGCCAGGAAGGTCAGCGGCGCGACGAAATCCACGCCGAAGTGGCGCGGGTCCGGCAGCGCGTGGCCCAGCGCCGCGCCGAGGATTGTGCCGGTGTTCCAGGCCACGAACATGCTCACGCCAGCGCCCGCCAGACCGGGCAGGGTCAATTTGCCGCCCGCCACGGCGACGCCATAGGCGCCATCAGTGAGGAAATAGGCCGCCGCCAGCCGCTTGAGCCACGAGGGGCGCGTTTGTCGCGCGGCGGCCAGGCCCAACAGGAGCGCCTGGACGTTGAGCGCCAGCGCGGTCCCGACCAGCACCAGACCCGGCGCGCCAGCGCCCAGCAGGGCGACGACGCTCAACTGCGCGGCGGCGGAGAAGACGGTCAGGCTCATCAGCAGCGTCTCGACCAGCCCTAATCCCACGCCACGCGCGGCGACGCCGTAGGCGATGCCAACGGGAATGGCCCCGGCCCACAGCGGCATGAGCGCGAGGAAGCCGCGCGCGAACAGGCCGCGTGACGTCGGCTCGCGCGGGGCTGCTGATGTGGAGATTGCGTGCGATGAGACGCGCATTGGTATTCGGCCTCCTTGCTATCCTGACCGTGGCCTGGCGGGCAGGGCACGGGATTGAAATCCCGTGCTGGGCACCCTAGCGGGTGGACGAAGTCCGCGCGGCGGACTGACGACAAACTCACGCTGGCAACGCCACGCACGCCAGTAGATCACAGTGCGCGGAGCGCACTTCGTTCACGCGCCAGCGTGCTCAGGCCCCGATTTCAATCCGGGGCCACCTCCCGCCAGGCCACCGCCTGTTCCCTCATCACTCGTCACTCGTCACTATCTCTCTGCTATCCTACCGAGGGGCTAGAGCCATGTCATCGTCTTTGGAGACGAATTCGGGCGTGGGTGGACAGATGCGAGCGGCGCGGTCACGGACGCCGGGAGGCGCGCGGCTGCGCGCGGTGCGCGAGGCGGTCGGGAAGACACAACTCTGGGTCGAGGTCGAGGCCGACCTGGGCACGGGCTACGTGCAGCGGGTCGAGTCGGGGAAAGTCGTGCAGCCGGAGCGCGTGACGCTGGAACGCATCCTGACTGCGTTAGAGGCGCGCTACAGCGAGCGGCGCGAGGTGCTCGAACTCTTTGGCTATACAGTCACGACCACGCCGCCGACCGGGGAAGAAGTCGCCTGGGCACAGGAGGTCTGCCGCCAGCCTCTCCGCGAGCTGCCCTTTCCGGCCTATGTGCTGGACTGCACGCACCGCCTGGTCGCCTGGAACCGCTACGTCCCACTGTTGTTCGGCATCGCGCCGGCCGATCCGTCGCTCGGTGGATTGGCGGGAAAGTCGCTGCTGGCGGCCTGGTTCGATGCCGCATCGCCACTCGCGCCGCTCGTCGCCGAACCAGACCAGTTCTTCCCGGCGAACATCCGCGCGCTGCGCTACGAGATGCAGCAGTTCCGTACCGAACCGTGGTACACGGGGGTGCTGGCGCGCCTCGACGCGCTGCCGCGCTTCCGGCGCTACTGGGCGCTGGCGGAGCAAGAACCGGCCCCAGTCAGCGCGGCGCGGGCGCTCGTGCCGGTGCGGCTCGCCGTGCCAGGCGTCGGCCTCCTTCTGTTCCGGCTGGCCTCCGAGCCGTTCGTGCGCGATGCGCGCTTCCGGATGATTGACTACTTTCCAGCCGACCCCGCGACGATGCGCCAGTGCGCGGCCTGGGCCGACCAGGATGGCGGTGGGTAGCCGGCCAGCGCCTGAATATGCTCAGTAACTGCCTGCATCCTGCGTGAAGTCAGCCCGCATTCTCTTCGCCTTCGCTGCTTGCCAGGTCGAGCGCGCGTTCGAAGATGTCGAGCGGCTGCGCGCCGGAGAGGGCGTAGCGTTCGGCGAAGACGAAGAAGGGCACACCCTGGACGCCATGCCGGTACGCGGTGCGCTGGCTCGCCTGCACCGCCGCGACATTCGCGTCACTGGCGAGGTAGTCGCGCGCTGCGGCGGCGTCCAGCCCGGCTGCGGCGGCCAGCGCGATCAGTTCCTCGCGGTCGCTGACGTCGCGCCCATCGGTGAAGTAGGCGGCGAAGAGCGTTTCGACCATCGTCCAGGTCTGGCCTTGCTCCGCCGCGAAGAGGACGAGCCGGTGCGCGTCGGCGGTGTTCGGGGCGCGCGTGACGCGATCGAAGTTGAACGCGATGCCGTCGGGCGCGCCCGCCGCCGCGACACGATCGAACATCGCCGCCGCGCTGGCCGCGCCGCCGAACTTCTGCTCGACCAGGTCGGACCAGGGAATGCCGCCGGGCGGCAGGTCGGGCTGCAACTGGAAAGGCCGCCAGTGGCGCTCGACCCGCACGTCGGGTCGGGCGGCGAGCGCCCGCGCCAGCCGCCGCTCGCCGATGTAGCACCAGGGGCAGGCGATATCGGCGTAGAGGTCAATGCGGAGGGCGGCCGATCCGCTCGTCGTCGTTTCGGTGACAGGTATCTGGCTCATGCGTCCTCGGCTCCCTTCATCGCGCGCGTTGCGCTGGTATCGCCCAGGTCTACGTAGTGGGCGTGGCTGAGACCAGGAATACGGCGCAACTCCTCCAGCACATCGCGCGGCAGGAGGTCGTCGAGCATGACGATCATCACCGCGTGGCCGCGCACCTCGCGCCGGCCCACCTGCATCGCCGCGATGTTGATGCCGCGCTCACCCAGCAGCGTACCGACCGCGCCGATCCGGCCTGGCTGGTCACGATGTGAAATGAAGAGCAGCCGGCCGCGCGTGTCGAGTTCGACCCCGTAGCCGTCGAGCGCCGTAATCCGGCCGCGCCCAGCGTCGTCAACCGTGCCCGCCACCGTATGCGCGTGCTCGCCGTTCTCGGCGCTCGGGGCGGTCACACGCAACTGGAGCGTGAGGGGCTGCCCATCGTGCGCGGCGGCGAAGCGCTCGCTGACGGCGATGCCCCGGCGTTCGGCCAGCAGGCGCGCGTTGATCAGCGTGACCTGATCGGGGATCGCCGAGCAGAGAAAGCCGCGCAGCGCCGCCGCGCCGACCAATGCCGCATTGACTTCCTTCATGTGGCCGAGGAACCCGAGTTCCACGCTCGCGGCCGGACCGTCGAGCGTGGCGGCGAGCAACTGGCCGAGCTGGTCGGCCAGCAGCAGCCAGGGCTGGAGCACGGCTAGCGCGCCGGGCGCCAGTCCCGGTAAGTTGACGGCATTCTCGACCAGTTCACCGTGCAGGGCGGCCAGCGTCGTCTCGGCGGCGTAGATGCCGACGCCAAGTTGCGCCTCAGCCGACGACGCGGCCAGGTGCGGCGTCACCACGACGTTCGGCAGTTCGAGCAATGGCGAGCCGACCGGCGGCTCATGGACGAAGACGTCGAGCGCCGCGCCAGCCAGGCGCCCGCCTCGCAGCGCTTCGACCAGCGCCTCCTCGTCCACCAGCCCGCCCCGCGCGCAATTGACCAGATACGCGCCGCGCTTCATGCGCGCCAGTTGCGTCGCACCGATGATGCCGGTCGTCTCCGGTGAAAGTGGCAGGTGCAGCGTCACGATGTCGGCGTGGGCCAGCAGCTCGTCCAGGGTCGTCGCCCGCGCGCCGATGGCCTCGGCGCTGGCCGGGGTAATGAAGGGGTCATAGACGAGAATGTCGGCGCCGAACGCGCGGGCGCGGTGCGCGACCTCACGCCCGATCCGGCCGAGACCGAGGATACCGAGTGTCTTGTGATAGAGCTCGGCGCCGACGAACGCCTTGCGCTCCCAGCGGCCCGCGTGCAGGCTCGCGTCGGCGCGCGGCACATGGCGTAGCACGGCCAGCATCATCGCCAGCGTATGCTCAGCAGCGGCGATCGCGTTGGGGCCGGGTGTGTTCAGCACCAGCACGCCACGCTCCGTCGCCGCCGGCACGTCAATGTTGTCGGTGCCGACACCGGCGCGAGTGACGACGCGCAGGTTCTTGCCGGCGGCCAGCACGTCCGCCGTCACTTTCGTCTCGCTGCGCACGATCAGCGCGTCGTAGTCCGGCAATATCCGGCACAACTCGTCGGGCTGAAGCCCGGTTCGCACATCAACCTGGGCTGCGCGCTGGAGGATTTCCAGCCCGGCCTCCGCGAGCGGGTCACTGACCAGAATCTTGAACATTACCCCTGTCCCTTCGTGGCGCCCGCGCCGTCGCGTTCACCCGCCGCTTGACCCAGCCTGACACACAGAAAAACGGAGCGGTCGCGTCCCGCTCCGTTGACATCACGCCACCCAGCGCGGTGCTGCTCCGACATCCGCGCGCCAGCTGCCATCTTGCGGTCTACCGGCTTCGCGACATTCTCGCCGCCCGCGATGGACGGTACCATATCGCGCGGCGATGTCGCAAGCGAGTCGGGTCTTGTGCCGCTGTGGCTGCTTGACAATAACTACCTCTGGCACCGAGGAAGGCGAGCGGCTTGATCTGGCGGCAGTCGGCGTGCCCAAGCCGCCGGTTCAGGTACACACAGCGGGTGTGCGCGGCGAGTTTGCTGTAGAGGCAGGCGCACAGCCCCTGGAAGGTATGAGCATGATGCCGCCCAACCGCGAATTGCTCGGTCCGTTGGTCGTTGACCGTCTCGATCACTTGGCGCCAGCGATGCCGCCGCCGTGCGATGCTGGCTGGGAGTGGCGCCTGAAGTGAACCTCGAAAGTTGGACAGGTCGGGAACCATGACGTATACCGGTTCTAACCAGGCGAGGGGGAGATGATGAGCAGTGATCGCCGGCACTACAGCAAGCTCCAGGTGGTGCTGGAGTTGCTCAAGGGGCAGAAGAGCGCGGCGCAGATCGCGCGCGAGCACAACATCGGCCAGAAGCTGCTCTCGCGCTGGCGGGATCACTCCCACGAGCGGGGCGCGCAGATCTTCCAGGATGGGCGTACGGAGGCGAGCGGGGAGGCGGCGCGGATCGCGGAGTTGGAGCGGCTCGTCGGCCAGCAGGCGCTGGAGTTGACGATCCTAAAAAGGGGCTGCGTGAGCAGTACGGCCTCGCGGAGCGGCGGGCGATGATCGGCGTGTTGCGCCAGGAGTACCCGCACTGCTCGGTGCGGCGGCTCTGCTGGCTGCTCGCCGTTGCGCCCAGCTCCGCCTACTATTATAAGGCGGAGTCCACCGACGAGCAGGCGCTGCGCGACCGCATCGAGCGGATCGCGCTGGAGTTCCCGCGCTACGGCTATCGGCGGATGACCGCCGAGCTGCGCTGGCGCGGTCGTCAACCACAAGCGGGTGCTGCGACTGATGCGGGAGGACAGTCTGCTCATGCAGGTCCGCCGCTTCTGCCGCACGACCAACAGCATTCACGACTACGGGCGCTTCCCCAACTTGATCCGGAACCTCCACATCGAGCGGCTGAATCAGGTCTAGTACGCGGACATCACCTATATCCGTCTGCGCCGCGACTTCGTCTACCTGGTGGTGCTCATGGACATCTACCCGTGCACGATCCGCCGCTGGGGACTGGCTGGCAACCTGACCGAGGCGCTGACGGTGGCGGCGCTGGAGCGGGCGTTGGCCCGGCACACCCCGGAGATCCACCACTCCGACCAGGGCGTGCAGTACGCGGTGACCGGCTTCGTCCAGCGGCTACTCAGCCGGGG
>DASUBC010000144.1:0-7106 GCA_035763465.1 Thermomicrobiales bacterium | reverse complement strand
GCTTGACAGCCGCGCCGGCCGGTCTATACTGGCCGCGACGATCCGCTTCGGGTCACTGGCGTTTGACGTGGGCACACCACGGGGAAGCCCGAAGCCGCGACGTAAGCAGCCGCGCGCCTGGGCTGGGCGCCGACCGTGTGCTCGGCGCCCTTTTGGTATTCACACCGGGCTTCCCGTCCGGTGAAAGGAGCGTGGGATAATGACAGCGAGTACACGGCAGGCTAGCCGGCTCCTCCGCTACCTCGATGGCCGGGCCAACGGCGCGATTAATCCGGCGGCGGCGGCGGTCTACGCGACCCTGGATCATCTCGGCGCGGTCGCGCCAACCGTTGCGGACGCGATCGTGCAGGAGTTCCGCGATCAGCGCACCAACCTGAAACTCATCGCGAGCGAGAACTATAGCTCGCTGGCCGTCCAGCTGGCGCAGGGCAACCTGCTGACCGACAAGTACGCCGAGGGCTTTCCGCACCACCGCTTCTACGCGGGCTGCGACAATGTGGATACGATCGAGGCCGAAGGCGCGGCGATCGCCTGCGAACTCTTCGGCGCCGACCACGCTTACTTGCAGCCGCACTCCGGGGCAGACGCCAATCTCGTCGCCTTCATGTCCATTCTCGCGGCGAAGGTGGAAACGCCGGAACTGGAAGGACTCGGTCAGGAAGACCCCTCCAAGGTCGCGCGCGAGGACTGGGCGAAAGTGCGCGCCGCGATGCACGATCAGCGGCTGCTGGGCCTCGACTACTATTCCGGCGGCCACCTGACGCACGGCTACCGGCACAACATCTCCAGCCAGTTGTTCGATTGCTATTCGTACAGCGTTGACCGGGAGACGAAACGCCTCGACCTGGACCAGATTCACGCGCAGGTGCGCGAGGTACGGCCACTCATCCTGCTGGCCGGCTATAGCGCTTACCCGCGCCTGATCAACTTCGCCAAGATGCGCGAGATGGCCGACGAGGTCGGCGCGGTCTTCATGGTGGACATGGCCCACTTCGCCGGTCTGGTCGCCGGCAAGGTCTTCACCGGCGACTACGACCCGGTGGCGCACGCGCAGGTCGTGACCTCGACCACGCACAAGACATTGCGCGGGCCGCGCGGCGGGCTGGTTCTCAGCACGGCGGAGTTCGCCCCGTTTGTGGACAAAGGCTGCCCGGCGGTGCTCGGCGGTCCGCTGCCACATGTGATGGCGGCGAAGACGGTGGCGCTGCACGAAGCCGCTACCCCCGAGTTCCAGGTCTACGCCCAGCGCATCGTGGACAACGCTCGCGCGCTGGCCGAAGCGTGCCAGAAGCAGGGCATGACGGTGCTGACCGGCGGCACCGATAATCATCTATTGCTACTTGACGTGGCCGCCACCTTCGGTCTGACCGGCCGGCAGGCGGAATCGGCGCTGCGCGAGTGCGGCGTCACGCTCAACCGCAACGCGCTGCCCTTCGATGGCAACGGCCCGTGGTACACCAGCGGCCTGCGCGTTGGCACGCCCGCCGTCACGACGCTTGGCATGGGCGCGGACGAGATGCAGGAGATCGCGGCAATCATCAAGCGCGTCCTCGCCGCCGCGCACCCGACCACCACGAAGTCGGGTGAGGTGAGCAAGGCGCGGTATAAGCTCGACGCCGGCACCGGCGACGAAGCGCGCCAGCGCGTCCACGCCCTCCTCGACCGCCACCCGCTCTACCCCGAACTCGACCTGACTATCCTCGGCGGACAGGCGTAAGGAAAACGGATTTACCACGGAGAACACAGAGAGCACAGAGAAGGACGGGAGAAAGAACGATTAAGATCTTCTCTCTCGTTCCCCTCTGTGCTCTCTGTGTTCTCCGTGGTTAACTCGTCTCTCTCCGCAGTCTCGGCGTGCTCTGCGGTTAAATCCGTCCTCATGTGGTACGGTTGTGGTAGCGGTGGCGCGGAGGCATGAGGGGCGGATGCGGGGCCGATGGACCGGCAAGAGCAGCGCAAGGGCTGGTGGACGCGGCGGCGGTTTGCCGGCGCGCTGGCGGCCGGGGTGGTCGCCTCGGGCTTCGTAGCGGCGCGGGTGGTGCCGCACGCCCGCGAAGCCGCGCCCTCGCCGGGACCGCTGCCGACGCCGACGCCCACGCCATCGCCCACCCCACCGGCCGTGCAGGCCGCGCTGCCGGCTACCCCGTCCGGCGCGGCACCGCCTGCCACGCCCGTTGCCGCCACGCCTGGGCCGCCGCTCGCGCCGCGCGCCGCCGGTCTGCTGCTCTACACCGGCCAGCTGGACGGGAAGGACGGCATTATCGCGGTCAACGCGGATGGCAGCGACCGCCGCGTGCTGGCGCCGGGCTTCTACGCTGGAGTGACCTGGGCGCCCGACGCGTCGCGCTCCGCGGCAGTGGGATTGCAATCGCGGTATGGCTCGCCTAACCAGATCGCGATCTTCAAGGCCGATGGCACGCCGCTGGGCCGCTTTCCGCTGGAAGCGACCCTCACCGGCCCGCTCGACTGGTCGCCCGACGCCCGGCGCCTGCTCTGCCGCGTCCTCTCGGTCGCGCAAGGCGCGCCGAATACCCCGGCGGCCTGGGTGCTGGGCGACGATGGCGCGCGGCAGGTTGCGTTGCCAGGCAGAGGTCGCGCGAACTTCAATGGCCGGGGGGGATTCAGAGCGCGCACAGAGGTATGGGACTGGACGCCACGCGGACGGCTGGCCTTCATCAGTTATCCAGGCTTCACCAATGGCGCTACACCCAGTAGCGCGCCGTCCCGGACGCTCTGGACAGTTACGGCGGATGGCGGCGATCCGCTGCTGGTAGCGCGCGGCGATTTCCAACCGCTGGCCTGGTCTGCGGACGAAACAATTCTCTATGCGCTCGGTCTTGACCGCGCCATCCAGGAGGCGCCGTTCTACGGTGCGTCGGTTGCGACGGCGCTGCTGGCGATCAACGTCACCAACGGCGGTCAGAGTCGCGCGTTGATCACGGCCGACGAACTCGCGCCTCAGTTCCCCGACCTGACCACCGACCCGGCGACCACTCGCTGGCTCGACCAGGCGAGTATTGCGCCAGTCGGCGGCGCGTTCGCAGTTGTCCTCACGATCGAGCCACCAGGCGGCACTCCGACGGCTCAGGAGGGTGAGCGCATCGTCGTGTTGTTCGACTGGACGGGGCAAATCGTCGCCAGCGAACGAGTAGCCGCCAATGCCCCAACCGCGTTTGCCTGGTCGCCGGACGGAAAGCGGGTGGCCTGTACGCTGCGTGTCGCGCGGACAAGCACCAGCGAATTGCATCTGCTGGCGCCCGGCGCGACGCAACCGCTCGTCTATCCGCTGAACAATCTCTACCCTGGCGCTAGCTCCTGGTCTCCGCAGTGGTCGCCCGACAGCCAGTGGCTTGCTTACCCCGGCCCCGATGGGCTGACAATTGCCGCAGCCACGCCGCCCGCGCGCAGCGCCTTGCTGGCGCCCGACGCGAACAGCGCCGCGTGGCGCCCACGCTGACGTGTGCCGCGCAGTGGTCTGCTACATTCCTTCGCGCGGAACCCTGCACAAAATGTACAAAATGCTCAAAACCCCGCGTGCGGCGGGCTATGCGCTGCCGTAGGCTACCCATAGGCTCGGACGTGGACAGCTATGTCATGCTGATGCCACTTGCATCGTACACATATAATTCGTATACTATCCATTATGGGAACGCCCGCGACGACTATTCTGAGCGCTTTGCGCCGGACCTATCGCCGGACCCGGCGCGAATATAGCGACCGCCTCGCGCCGCTCGATCTGACGCCGCGCCAGGCCGCCGTCATCCTCGCGCTCGCGGCGCAGCCGGGGACCAGGCTGGGCGCGCTGGCGGAGAAGGTTGGCGCGGACCAGCCGACGATTTCCGCGCTCGTGGACCGGCTGGTCGAGCGCGGCCTGGTCGCGCGCGAAGCCGATCCCGCCGACCGCCGCCGCGCCTGCCTGCGCCTCACGCCGGCGGCGGGGTCGTTGGCGGGCGACATCCAGCAAATCCGCGCCGCGATGGACCGGCAGCTGATCGAATTGCTCGGCGAAGCGCCAGGGCGCCAGTTGCTCGACTCGCTGAATGAACTCGCGGCGCGGCTGGACCAGCAGCATGAGGTGAAGGGCTGATGCGGATTCTCGTGCGCCTGCTCGGCTACTTGCGCGGCCACCTGGTCGCCGTCACACTCGCCTATCTCAGCCTCGCCGGCGCCGTGGTCTTTACCTCGCTCACCCCCTGGATGATCAAACACGCCATTGACGCCGGGATCCAGCAGCACAGCGAACGCGCGCTGGTCATCTCGGCGCTCGCAATTGTCGGCTTCAGCGCCGGCAAGGGCCTGTGCGCCTACCTTCAGAGTTACCTGGGCGAATATCTCTCGCAAACCGTCGCCTACGACCTGCGGCGCGACTTCTACCAGAAGGTGCAGACGCTCAGTTTCGCCTTCCACGATGAAGTGGACACCGGGCAGATGATGTCGCGGGCGACCGTGGACGTGGAGGTAAGCCGCCAGTTCCTCAGCATGGGGCTGTTGCGCTCGGTCTACACCTTCGGCCTGGCGATCGTCGTCGCTGTGATTATGTGGACGATGAACTGGCAGCTGGCGCTGCTGGTCTTCCTGACGATCCCGATCGTCGCGGTGCTCAGCACCAACTTCTCGAAGCGCACGCGCCCAATCTGGACGCAGGTGCAGCAGCAGCTCGGCGTGGAAACCTCAGTGCTGCAAGAGAGTATCACCGGCATCCGCGCCGTGAAAGCGTATGGACAGGAGGAGAGCCAGTACCAGCGCTTTCGCGCGGCGAACTGGGCCGTCCGCGAACTGAGCCTGCGGGCGAACCAGATCGCCGCCTTCACCCAGCCCTTCCTGCTCTATATCTTGAATGCGATCTCGCTGGCGATTCTCTGGTACGGTGGTCACCTGGTGCTTGGTGGCTCGCTCACCATCGGCACCCTGGTCGCCTTCACCGAGTACCGGGCGCAACTCGCCGCGCCGGTCCGAATGCTTGGCTTTATGCTTAACCTGGCGACGCGGGCGATATCGGCGGGTGAGCGCATCTTCGAGATCATTGATCGGCCCTCTGAGGTGCAGGACGCGCCACACGCCCAGCCACTCGGCCGGGTGCGCGGCCATGTGCGCTACGAGCACGTCACGTTCGGCTACGCGCAACTGGACCGGCCGGTCGTCGAGGACATCTGCATTGACGCGCGGCCGGGCGAGACGATCGCGCTCCTCGGTCCCACAGGCAGCGGCAAGACGACAGTCCTCCACCTGCTGCCGCGCTTCTACGACGCGACCGGCGGCCAGATCACGATTGACGGGTTCGATATCCGCGATGTGACGCTCGAATCGCTGCGGCAGACGGTCGGCGTGGTGCTGCAAGATGTCTTCCTCTTCAACGCGACCGTGCGCGAGAACATCGCCTACGGCAAGCCCAGCGCAACGCAGGCGGAGATCGAGCGGGCGGCGCGCATCGCCCAGATTCACGACTTCATCGTGTCGCTGCCGGATGGCTACGATACCTGGGTCAGCGAGCGCGGCGTGACCCTCTCCGGTGGGCAGAAGCAGCGTATCGCCATCGCGCGCACGCTGCTGATGAATCCCGCTGTGCTGGTGCTCGACGACTCGACGTCGGCGGTGGACATGGAGACGGAATACCTGATTCAGCAGGCGCTGGCGGAATTGATCAAGGGCCGCACATCGTTCGTCATCGCCCACCGCCTCCGCACGGTCAAACAGGCGGACCAGATTCTCGTCCTGGAAGGTGGCCGCATCGTGCAGCGCGGCCGGCACGAGGAACTCCTGGCGCAGCCGGGACTCTACCAGGAGATTTATCACCTGCAACTGCGCGACCAGGAAGAGGCGCTGGCTGGCGCGGGTGAATTGACGACGGAGGCGCCGGCATGAGCGGGATGGGTGGCGGCTGGGGGATGCGGAGCCTGGCCCTCGGCAGTGGCGGCCACATGATGGGCAGCCCGCGCAATTTGAATGTCTCCGAGAGTGACTTTGGCCGGCCGTTCGACTACCGGCTGATGAAGCGCCTGCTCGGCTACGTCGCGCCGTTCCGGCTACGCATCACCGTCGGGTTTGTGCTGCTCCTCTTCTACACCGGCGCGGTCATACTCAATCCGCTCATTCCCGGTCTGGCGATCAACGCCATCCGGCGGAACGATGGCCGCGGCCTGGTCATGATGTGCCTCTTCTACCTGGCGAACAATACGGTCATGTGGCTGGCACAGTACCAGCAGGTCTACCAGATGACCTGGGTCGGCCAGCACGGTCTCTACCGCGTCTCGTCAGACCTCTTTCAGCACGTCGTTGACCTCTCGCTCAGTTTCTTCGACCACAATGAAACGGGCCGGATCATGGCCCGCCTGCAAAGCGACGTCAATGTCTTGCAGCAGCTGCTCAGTAATGGGTTGCTCTCTATTCTCGGCAGTATGCTCAGCCTCGCCGGCATTCTGATCACGCTGTTCATCTTGAACTGGCAGCTGGCGCTGCTGGTGTCGTTCAGCGTGCCGGCGCTGGCGGCGGTCCTCTACTTCTGGCAGCGGTACGCGCGGCGCTCGTTCCTCAAAGCGCGCACGGCGATCTCGATCGTCAACGCCAGCATCGAGCAGAATGTCTCGGGCGTGCGCGTCATCCAGAGCCTGACGCGCGAGCGGACCAACGCGCGCGAGTTCGAGCAGGTCAACTCCGAAAACCGGCGCGTGAATGTCGAAGCCGGGCAGATGGCCGCGCTGGTGCAGCCGATGGTCGAGATTATCTCCGCGCTGGCCCTGGCCCTGGCCCTGATCGTCGGCGGCGATATGACCTTGCACGGCACACTGTCGCTCGGCTTCCTCGTCTCGTTCATGCTCTACATCAACCGCTTCTTCGACCCGATTCGCGATATGACCCAGCAGTACACGAATATGCAGCGGGCGACGGTCGCGGCCGAGCGCATCTTCGAAATCCTCGATACCCCCCAGGACGTGCATGACGCGCCGGACGCGCTACCGCTGACCGACGTGCGCGGCGCGGTGGAGTTCCGCGATGTCCGTTTTGGCTACGAGCCAAACGTCGAAGTGCTGCACGGGCTGAATCTGGCGATTGCGCCGGGCGAGCATGTGGCGATTGTCGGGCCGACCGGCGCGGGCAAGAGCACGATT
>DASUBC010000143.1:0-16627 GCA_035763465.1 Thermomicrobiales bacterium | reverse complement strand
ACCAGTGGCGGGAGCCGGCGGCTGGCATCGGCGGCATCGTCGGCATGAACGTGCGTCGTCGCGTGGGCCGGGACGCCGACCGCCGTCGCGTAGGGTGGGACATCGCGCAGGACAACCGCGCCGCCGCCAATGCGTGCCCCTTCGCCAATCAGCACCGCGCCGAGCACTTTCGCGCCGACGCCGACCGTGACGCCGTCGGCGAGCGTTGGGTGACGCTTGCCGCGCTCCTTGCCGGTGCCGCCGAGGGTGACGCCCTGATACAGGCTGACGTTGTCGCCAATCTCGGTCGTCTCGCCGATGACGACGCCCATGCCGTGGTCAATGAAGAAGCGGCGGCCAATCGTCGCGCCAGGATGAATTTCGATGCCGGTCAGGAAACGCGCGTAGTGGGAGATCAGGCGGGGCAGCAGCGGCACACGCCGTACCGCGAGCGCATGGGCGGCCCGGTAGAGCCATTGCGCGTGCAGACCGGGCGTGGTGAGCAGGATTTCGAGCACGCCGTTGCGCGCGGCGGGGTCGCGTTCCTGAACAACCTGAATATCTTCGCGTAACCGGGTGATGAGGCCAACCATCAGTGCTCCTTCCGTGGGCGACTGAACTGCAATACATACCGCCAGGGGTGTCCGGCGCGTTCGCGCCCGGCACCCCTACCGACACCTACAGTTGTCGCCCTGGCGTCGCGCCTGCCGGCTATCTGCTCGGTTGACCCACATCACGATCGTACTTTCACTGCCGGGTCAGCCGGCCGGTGGATCATGTCCGCCAGCGCGACCCGCGCGGAGTGTTGGTGGCTAGGCGCCAGCGGCCGTCTTTTCGGCTGACTTGTTCTCGGCCGGCTTGGTCTCCGCGGCCTTGCTCTCTGCTGGCTTGCTCTCGGCGCTGGCCGAGTCGCCGTCTTTCTTCGCGCCGTCGGCGTTGACGGTGGCCGAACTGCTCTTGCGGCTATCGGTGATATACCAGCCCGACCCCTTGAAAATAACGCCCGCTGGATGAATGACCCGGCGGATCTCCCCACTACACTTGGGGCATTCGGTCAGCGGATTATCGCTGAAGCGCTGCATCTTCTCGAAGTGATGACCGCATGTTTTGCACTGATATTCGTAGGTCGGCATCGTGCCAGTAACCTCCACCACAACGTCGCGAATGTGCCGTGGCGATTGTACTTGCGCGTTTGGCGCTTGTGCAATGCAATGAACAGTGTACCGCCACAGGGCGACATAAACCAATGCCGCGCCCGGTGCGTCCATGTAGTGTGAACGCGCTGGACGGCTGATTCATTCCGGAGTGACGGCCCTTACCCCTGACCCACGACAGCCCTCACCCCCTGGCTCCCTCTCCCGTGCGCGAGCGAGGGGGAACTGCCTGTGAGCTGAGTAGTGTTCCCCCTCGCCCGTAGGGCGGGAGAGGGGGTCAGGGGGTGAGGGCTGTCCGCTCGTTACCGATACGACGCTGCCTGCAAGTTGAAGAGTTCGGCGTAGCGGCCGTTCTGGAGGAGCAGTTCGTCGTGCGAGCCGTTCTCGATGATCGCGCCGCCTTCCAGCACCATGATCCGGTCGGCCAGGCGCACGGTCGAGAAGCGGTGCGAGATAAAGAAGGCGGTCTTGCCTGCCGTCAACTCCTGCATTCGGGCGAAGATTTCGTACTCGGCCTGCGCGTCGAGCGCGGCGGTTGGCTCGTCCAGGACGAGGATCTGCGCGTCGCGCATGAAGGCGCGGGCGAGCGCGATCTTCTGCCACTCGCCACCAGAGAGCTGGTGGCCCTGGTCGAACCACTTGCCGAGCGTCGTGTCATACCCCTCCGGCAGCCGGGCGATGACGTTGTCCGCGCCGCTCTGCTCGGCTGACGCGGCGATGCGCCCCAGGTTGTCCAGCGCTTCGAGGCGGCCGACGCCGATATTCTCTCGCGCGCTGAGGAAGTAGGTGACATAGTCCTGGAAGATGACGCCGATCTCGTGGCGCAGCGCTGCCGGGTCGTACTCGCGAATGTCCACGCCATCAATGAGAATCTGCCCTTCGTCGGGGTCGTAGAGGCGGGTGAGGAGCTTGACGATCGTCGTCTTGCCGGCGCCGTTGCGGCCCACCAGCGCGACCGTCTCGCCCGGCTCGATCGTGAAGGAGACGTCGCGCAACGCGGGTTCATCACGGCCGGGGTAGGTGTAGGAGACGTGGCGGAACTCGATGCCGCGCGTGAAGCGCGCCGCGACCGGCACGGGATGCGCCGGCGCATGGATGCGTGGCTGGAAGGCGAGCAGGTCGAACAGTGTGTTCAGATAGAGCGTGTTCTCGTACATCGAGGAGAGGCCACCGAGTAGACCCTGGAAGTTGCTCTGCACCTGCTGCGCGGCCTGGGTATAGACAACGAGGCCGGAGATGCTGATGGTGCCCTGGACGGCGCGGAGCGCCACGTAGAGATAGGTGCCGCTGGAGGCGATGATCGTCAGCGCGCCCCAGAAGAACCCGACCAGATAGCGCCGCACCAGCAGCCCCTGATTTTCGGCGATGAACTTCGTCGCCAGGTCGCGGTAACGCTGGACGAAGAAGTTGCCGAGCGTAAAGAGTTTGATCTCTTTATTGTAATTGTCGGTGGTCAGCAGATTGGTCAGATAGACCATCAGCCGCCGCTCGGGCGACTGGCGGCGCATCTGCATGTAACCCTGCCAGCCGTAGCGGGTGGAGGCGATGAAGGCGGGAATCGGCGCGAGCAGCGCGATTATCGCCAGCAGCGGCCCCAGCCTGACCAGGAGCGCGATCATCGAGATGAACGTCAGCAGCGTCCGTACCAGGCCGAAGACGCCCGAGACCATCGTCACCGGCCGGAACGTCGCCTCGCGCTGCGCCTGCTGCAACTGGTCGTAATACTTGGCGTCCTCGAAGAAGGAAAGGTCGAGGCTGTTGGCGTGCTCCATCAGCAAGAGTTGCACGCGCTGGGCCGCGCGGTCCTGCAAGAGTTGCTGGAAGATGTTTTGCAGTGTCTGGAACAGACTGCTCGCCGCCAGCGCGAGGAACTGCAAGAGCGCCAGAATGACGATGCGGCGGACGGACGCGGCATCGCCGTGCGCGGCCAGGCCATCCACGACCGCCTTGAGGAGTTGCCCGGCGAGCCAGACCTGCGCGGCGGGTAACATACTTTGCGCCAGCGTGACCGCGCCGAGCGCCAGCGTCAGCCAACGCTGCGTCTCCCAGACCAGTTTCAGGACGCGCGGCACGCCGACGAGACTGGCGCGCGTATTGCGGACGACCTCGCGCAGCGCCGCGCGCAACCCCGGCCCTTCGTCCGGTTCCTCGCCGTCCGGCTTGCCCGAACCAGAAGGCGCATGTCCATTGAGCGCGGCGCGGCGCGAATACTGTCCGTCGCCACCCCGCCCTGCTGAGAAGTGTTGCCGATCTACCATAGAAATTGCATATGCTCCCTCACGTAGCTTGCCGAAAGCAATCTCTGGCAAGCTGTATCAATCACCACGCCACCGGGGCGCAGGCCGTTCACCCGGCTAGTTCGCGCTTAATGGTAACAATTCACCTGCTGCCCGGCATCGTCTGTTTGGGTAGGGCGGGCGCGACCGAATGGGCGGGAAGGCCAGTGCCGCCTCACTCGTCACGCCTCACTCGTCTGGTTCGCGCCCCGTCCCACCCGTGCTATAGTCGCGCAAGCAAGCGGCCTGGCACGCCGCGCGAAGCCGGACGCCGTTTGCGTGTCGTGTCTGCTGCTCTGGGCGCGGAGGAGTGCTGCCATGACCGGAGTCCCGCGCGAGGCCGCGTGGGCCGAACCGGCCGGTCGCGCGGACGAGGTGGAACTGGTCGCGGCGCTGCGCCGTGGCGAGGAGGCCGCCTTCGTCACCTTGCTCGAACGCTATCATGGCGCGCTGGTGCGCCTGGCGACGGTCTACGTCGGCGACCGCGCGCTGGCCGAGGAGGTCGCCCAGGAGACCTGGCTGGGCGTGCTGCGCGGACTGGACCGCTTCGAGGCGCGCTCGTCGCTCAAAACCTGGATTTTCCGCATCCTGACCAATCGCGCCAAGACGCGCGCTCAGGGCGAGGGCCGCAGCGTGCCCTTTTCCGCGTTGTGGAATCCAGCTACCGCGCCTGCCGAACCGGCCGTCGAGCCGGAGCGATTCCTTCCCGCCGACCACCCCCGGTGGCCGGGACACTGGGCCGCGCGGCCGGCGAACTGGGAGGAGACCCCGGAGGAACGCCTGCTCGCCTGGGAGACCGGCGCGCGCCTCCAGCAGGCCATCGGCGCGCTCCCGCCGAGCCAGCGGGAGGTGCTGACCCTGCGCGACGTGGAGGGCTGGACGGCCGGCGAGGTCTGTAACGCGCTGGGGATTAGCGAGACCAATCAACGGGTGTTGCTGCACCGGGCCAGGTCGAAGGTGCGGCGCGCGCTAGAGCGTTATCTGGACGAGGAATAGGATTGGCATGACCGCGGCGAACGAGTTGTCCTGCCAGGAACTCGTGGAACTGGTGACCGACTACCTTGAAGGCGCGCTCTCCCCAGCGGACCGGGCGCGATTCGAGGCGCATCTCGCCACCTGTCGCGGCTGCACCGCCTACGTCGAACAAATGCGCTTGACGATCCGCCTGGTCCACCGGCTCTCGGCGGACACGCTCGCGCCGGACGCCAGGGACGAACTGCTGCGAACCTTCCACGACTGGAAAGCCGGCCGCTAGGCCGGGTGCTCCTGGCCCGCCCGGCAGAACGCCGTCAGGAATACGACCCTTCCTCCGTCAGATCGGTCGGTGGTGGTACGTCCAGGGGCCAGACGCGCAGGGCGTCAACGTGGACCTGGGCGTCGTCGGCCACCAGCGCAAAGCCCTGCTCGGTGCGGCCCTCGGCTACGACGGAGAGCAACAGTTCGTCGGCAAGAAAGACCTCGACGACGTCGCGTAGCGCGACCAGGCGTACCGGCAGGGGCGTCGCGGGCGCCAGCGGAACCTGCCGCCGCGCCAGTTGCCGCCAGACGACGCCGCAACTGACGGTCGCAAGTTCGACGACCGCCACCGTGTCGGCTACGGTGTCGAAAATGACGCCGAGACCATCGCCCCAGAGGTCGAGGCGGAAGCCCAGCCCGGCCGCCCGGCCCCGCGCGATCGTCAGCGTCGCGGTGAGGATGAAGTCCCGCGCCTCGCCGGCGATCGGCAGCGCGCTCGTGCCGACCGCCACCTGCCCGGTCGCCGCGCCATCAGCGACCGTCCACTCGCCCGGCAGTTCGCGTCGCGTCTCGCGCCGGGTGGACTCCAGCGGAGGGATGATTTCCGCGCTGCGATATGGCTCCAGCAAGGGCAGGTAACGCAGCGTCAGCCCGCGCGCGTCGGCCGCCAGCCCTTTGGGCAAGCCGAAGATACCGCGCGGCCGGCCCCCTTTCAGTGGTTCCGGGTAGGCATTGACATAATAGGCGATGCGCCCGAGCGGCGATTCCGTCGTGCGGCAGACCCAGGCGCTGGTCAGTTCGACCGAACTGCCGATCAGCACGTCGCGTGGCGGGCGGGTGTAGGGGCCGTCCCGCTGCTCGGCCCAGAGCACATGCGTGCCAGCCACCAGATCGGGGTCGCAGGTGGTGATCCGCACGCCGAAGCGCGGCGTGGTGGAATGGAGCAGGAACCAGCGGCCGTCCAGTGCGAAGACATCGGGCACTTCGAGCATGACGAAGTCGGCCGGCACCTGCACGGGCGGTCCGGCCTCCCAGTGCAGCAGGTCGCGCGAGTGCAGCGTCGCGATCGTGCCGCGCATGCTGAGTGGCCCGTGATTCAGGCGGGCGCAGAGAAACGCGATATAGCTATCGCCATCGGGGAGAATGCATGGGTCGCGCCAGGCGACATTGCCCAGCGCGCAGGTTTCCGCGTCGGCCTCATACCAGCGCGGATCGGGCGTGGAGACCGGGTTGCCGGCATATTTCTCCCAGTGGATAAGGTCGGTGGAGGTGGAGACGCCGAGTTTGTCCACCCGGTGCTCCGCTGCGCCGTTGACCAGGTAGAAGCGGTCGCCGTTGCGGAGCGTCGTCCCGGTGCGGAGTGGCCCATCGTCCCAAGCGCCGGCGGGGCCGCGCACGTAAGCCGGCGCGACCTCGGTCCAGCGCACAAGGTCGGGCGAGATGGCGTGGCCGACCTCGAACGTTTGCGCCTCGCCCGCGCGTTTCCGCTGGTAGAAAAGGTGATACTGGCCGTCGTGGTAGAAGAGCCAGCAGTCCCAGAAGAGCCGATCCGGGCGGGCGGGCTGGAAAAGCACGTCGTTCTCCTTGTGCGGTTTGCAGGTTGCAGGTTCGCAAGTTACAGGTTCTGGTAGACCAGCGCGGAGGCTTGCCAAAGAAACCTGCAACCTGTCAACCTGTCAACCTGCAAACCGCTATTACCCTTTGATCCCCGTCAACGTCACGCCTTCGATGAAGTACTTCTGGCCGGCGAAGAAGATGATGACGACGGGCAGCAGGACGACCAAACTCGCCGCCATCATCCAGTGCCACTCCGGCACGCCGCCGCCACCGGCCTTGAAGGTGGTCAAGCCGAGTTGCAGCGTGTAGAGGCTTTCATCGTGCAGGTAAATCAACGGGTCCATGTAGTCGTCCCAGGCGCCGTTGAACGCGAAGATTGTCACGGCGGCCAGGGCGGGCCGCGCCAGCGGCATGATGATCTGCCACCAGATACGGAGCTCGCCCGCGCCGTCAATGCGCGCGGCCTCCGAGAGGTCCATCGGGATACCGCGATAGAACTGGCGCAGCAGGAAGATGTAGAGAGTGCTGCCGCCGAGCCAGGCCGGCACGGTCAGCGGCAGGAAGGTGTTCACCCAGCCAATCTTCGAGAAGAGGATGTAGCGCGGAATCATGGTGACGATGCCGGGCAGAATCATCGTCGCCAGGACGACGCCAAACCAGAAATCGCGCCCCGGCCAGCGCAGCCGGGCGAACGAGTAGGCCACCAGCGACGCCGATAACACGTTCCCGGCGACCGCGAAGAAGGTGATGATCGCGGTGTTCTTGAAGTACGTGCCGAAGGGCGCGCTCGTCAGCGCGTCCTTGTAGTTGTTCCAGGCGATCGGGTGCGGAATCCAGTTGGGGTTGAAGACGTCCTTCTGGAGTTTGAGCGACGTGGAGAGCATATAGAGAAAGGGCATGAAGAAGAGGATGCCGCCCAGGAGCAAGATGATGAGTGCGACGATACGAGCGATCAGCGCGCGGCGGCGTTTGCTGTGCTGCCAGGAGGAGCCGGTAAGCGCCCGCGCCGGCTGAGTAGCGATCGTGGACATCATGGCCTCCTAGCTCTCGTAATAGACCCACCGCTTCGCCAGCCAGAGCTGGAAGCCGGTGATGACCATCACGATGGCGAACAGAATCCAGGCGAGCGCGCAGGCGTAGCCCATTTCGAGGTGCTGGAAGGCGCGCTGGTAGAGATAGATTTCGTAGAACAGAAGCGACTGCGCCGGGTCGCCGGGCGCCGAACCGGCGGTGTTGCTGACGACGTAGGCCGAGGTGAAGACCTGGAACGCGCCGATGATGTTGGTCACGACCAGGTAGAAGATGGTCGGCGAGAGCAGCGGAATCGTGACGCTCCAGAACTTCCGAATCGTGCCCGCGCCGTCAATTTCGGCCGCTTCGTAGAGTTGCTGCGGAATCCCGTTCAGCCCGGCGAGGAAGATCAGCATCGGCGTGCCGATATACCACATCGCCATGACGATCAGTCCCGGTTTCGACCAGTTCGGGTCGTAGAACCAGTTGGGGCCGGGAATATGCAGGAGGCTGAGACCCCGGTTGAGCAGCCCTTCGGGATTGAGCACCCAGACCCACAGGAAGACCGCCGCGACGCCGGTCAGCACGCTCGGCAGGTAGTAGACGGTGCGGAAGATGCGCTTGAAGGGCAGGTTCTCCAGGTTGAGCAGGATGGCGAGGAAGAGCGAGAGCGCGATCGCCAGCGGCGTTTTGACGATGACGTAGAAGAAGGTGTTCTTCAGCGCGATGCGGAAGGTGTCGTCGTACTGGAAGATTGTCTGGTAGTTGTCGAGACCGGTCCACTCCGGCGCGGAGACGATGTTGTATTTGGTGAAACTCGCGTAGAGCGAGAAGATCATCGGCCCCAGCGTCAGCGCCAGGAAGCCGATGATAAAGGGCAGCGCGAAGAGATAGCCATAGGCCGCCTCGCGCCGGGTCTGGGTCAGCCAGGGCCTCTTATACGTCTTGTGGGGGGTGGATACGGCAACACCAGCCATCCCAGTTCCTCCTCCGTGCAACGAGTCGGGCAGTCGGGCAGTCGGGCGGTCGGGCAGTAGGTTCTTGTTGGCATGATGCCTGCCTGCTGGCATAGCGCCAGACCAGCACACTGCCCGACCGCCCGACTGCCCGGCTGCCCGTCTGAGCCGCTAGCCCTTCTTGTTCTTGTCTACCTCCTGCTTCGCCTTCTGTTGTGCGTTGTCCAGCGCCTCCTGCGGTGTCTTGTTCCGCACGAGCACGTCGTCCACCGCCGGACCGAGCAGGTCGCCCATCATCGTCGGGTAGTAGGGGTTGTAGACGCCCGCGCGACCGTAGTCCATCGCCTTGACGAAGAAAGGCCAGTTCGGCTGCGCGTTGAGGACCGGGTCGTTCTTCGCGACCGACTCAACCGTCGGCATGGCGTAGGTATCGCGCGCCCAGCTCGCCTGGCCGACGAAGGACATGTACTTGATGAACTCCCAGGCCGCCTCAGTCTGCTGCGAGCCGCGCGGATTGACCATCGCGAAGCCGCCCGAGAAGGAGGCTGGCTTGTTGCCGGGCGCCGGCGGGATGTCGGCGACCCCGTAGCCGGCGTCCTGGCCGTCCTTCGTCTTGAAGGAGGGGTTATAGAAGTTCAGGAAGGAGGTGTAGCCCTGGATGTCCACCTTCATGGCGACCTTGCCGGACATGAACTCGTCCTGGTTGCCCTGGCCGAAGGTGCCCTTGAAGGCGTCAATGTTGGACTTGCCGTAGCGGTCGGTCCACTTCTTGATCCAGGCCAGCGCCTCGACATTCTTCGGATCGTTCATGGTTGGCTCGAAGTCCTTCGTCTGCCACTCCCCGCCATTGCACCAGGCCCACGAGTCGAGACCGATGTTGCCGATCAAGGGGTAGAAGCCGATGCGCGTCAGCTTGTTGCCATCCTTCTGATCGAGCTTGTCGGCGTAGGTCGCCAGGTCGTCCCAGTTCTTGGGCGGCGTCTCCGGGTCGAGACCCGCGTCCTTGAGCGCGGCCTTGTTGTAGTAGAGGACGCGGATATCGGTTTCGTAGGGCAGGCCATAGGGGTCGCCGTTCGAGACCGACTCTTCCCAGGTGAACGGCCAGAACGAATCGCCGGTGACCTTGTCGCGCTTCGCCAGGTCGGCCAGGTCATTGTCAATCTTGTTCTTGGCCCGCGTGCGGAGTTGCGTCCGGTCGTCCACCAGGACATCGGGCATCCCCTTGCCGGCGGCGACCGCCGCGAGCGCGCGGGTGAAGATGTCGCTGAAGGGCACGAAGGTCTCATTGACCTTGATCTTCGGGTACATCTGGTTGAACTGCGCGATGACGCGCCGGATGGCTGTCCGGCGGATTGATGACCCCCAGAAGTGCCAGAAGAGAACTTCGCCGGCCACATCGGTATGCGCGATATACGACGGGACGCCCTGCTGACCGCCTGATGGGCTGGCGCTGGCCGCTGGCGAGCCGGTGGCCGCCCCGCCAGGCGACGATGTCGCCGTCGAGGAGGTCGCCGCCGACGTAGCGGCTGACGATGTGGCGGCTGAGGACGTGGCCGCCGATGACGCCGCTGCTGAAGTTGTCGCGGAGGACGTTTGCGCGGCAGCGGCGCTGCTGGTCGTCGCCGCCTTGCTGGTCGTGCTGCTCGACGTGGTCGCGGCGGTGGCTGGGGTCGCCGTGGGATTGCCGCCGCAGGCGGCCAGGAGCAGACTGCCGATGGCGCTCGCGGCGAGGGTACCGCCCCACCGGAGCACTTGCCGGCGGGAAACGGCGCGGGATTGGTCGTGTGCCTGGTCCATGTCGCGTGTCCTTTCTCCTCTTGACGAGGTATTTGTTTCTGAGCGAAACCGTGACCGCACCCGGCGAGACTTCGGAGGAACGCTCCTCACGAACGGGTTAGCGGCTGTCTCGCTCTCGCGAAACCACGGGTGGGCCGGGTGTGTGCTTAGTGCCGCCAGATGGGAGCGGCAAAGCACGACCCGGCAACAATCCTCAATTGACAGCATTTGCTCTGTTCACACTGAGCACGCTGCCATAATGCAGCCAGGGCAACTGTTCGCAAGGTTGATGCCAGACTGTTGCGCGGGCCAGCACATGCGCGGCGGTATCGCATCCGCACGTTCCCTAGCCAGCGCCAGTTGTCGTGAGTGGCGTGGCATCGTTGGGGCGGCGATGGCTGATCGGCGGGTCGCGGGTAGGGTCGGCGCGAGCGGCCAGATGAAGAGTGCAGGCAAGCGTCCCTCCACCAATGAATGTGTGACGCGAGAGCAAGCAGCAACCGCGTCACGCCGTTGCCTGGCGCAAGCCCCCCGCTAGACCGGCGCGCTACTACCAGCGCACCAGCACAAGCCGGCGGCGACCTGACCATACAGGCATTGCGCGGGCGCGATCACCCGCTTCGCGTCGCTCAATTGTCAGCCGCGAAAATCCTACCCTGGTGACATTGTACGCACGCTGTCAAGAGGCTGCCAGGGGGCGAGTCGGGCGGACGGGCAGTCGGTCGGGCTGTGGGTTGAGGGCGGCGCGGTGGCCTGGTGCGGGCGCGGCGCCGGTGTGGTGTGCCCCGGCGGTTGAAACCGCAGGCTGAAGGCGGCGGCCACGAAGTCCGCCTGCGCGGACTGGGTTTATGATGATGCCGGGGCTGGTGATTAGCTCATAGATTGACCTGTCCCAGTCCCGGAGGGACTTCGTGGCCGCAGCCCTTAGCGCCGAAATCATTCGGCGCAACACCTCGATGGCACCGCGCCCGCCACCTGGCACCGCGCTGACCCAAACCCACGGCCCGCCTGCCCGCCCGCCTCGTCGTACAATAGCCTGGTCGCGCCCGCTGCCCGGCACACGGCGAGACCGAGACCTGGGGTATGGGAGGAGCGAGGATGTTGCTCGAAAGCCCCGCACCACGCGCGCGTTTTGCCGACCTGAATCGCCTGGCGCTGCCGATCCGGCTGGGCGGCTTCACCGGCGAGATTCTGGGCTGGGACTATGTCCAGCCCCGCTGGTGGCGGAACTACGCCCACGCCCATTCGTTTTACGAAGTGCGCTATGCCTTTCAGGGCGAGGCGACCTACCGAATTGGCGGCGCGGCGCACGAAGTGCGCGCCGGCGATCTCTTCGTCGCCCGGCCCGGTGAGGTGCACGAAATCATCCTGAGCGAGCGCGATCCGGTGGGCCTCTACCACTGGTCTTTCGCGCTGGCCGCGCCGCGCCGCCCGCTCCCTGCCAGCACTGGCGTTGACGCGCTGTTGAGCGCCTTCACTACGGCCCACGCCTGGCTTGGCCCGGCGCTGCCGGCGGTGGAACCCACCATCGAAATGCTGACCGAAGAAGCCGTCCGGCGCGAGCCGGGCTATCAGCAGGCCATAGGCGCGCTCGTCAATAAACTGCTGCTCGATACCTGCCGGACGATTGTGCGGGAGCCGCTGCTGGTCGAACCAGAGTCGCCCGCCGCGCACAATGCCGCCGAGACGCTGGTGCAACGAATGGTGACATTCTTGCAAGATAACTACGACCGGCCGCTCGCGGTCTGCGACATCGCGGGCGAGGTTTACCTCAGCGAGCGCCACGCCAACCGGCTCTTTCACCAGATCATGGGTGTCTCGATTTTGGAACACCTGACGGCGCTGCGGATGGAGGTCGCGGCGCGGCTCCTGCTCGACCCTGACTGCTCAATCAAAGAAATCGCCCAGCAGTGTGGGTACGCCAATGTCGCCTATTTCACCACGCTCTTTCACCGCCGCCTGGGGGTGACGCCGGCCGCCTTCCGCCGCCGGCACACCAGCGAGGTGCTGGCGGCGGTCCATGCCCGCGCCGGTTTGCGCCGTCCGGATCCCGAAAGGACTCGTCTCGATACGAGACTCCTTCCACTATGAGTGACAGCCGTCCCGGCGTACACTCGTACGTAGCACCGCGAAATCCTACCCTCTTTGCGGCGCTAGTGTCAGGAGCGGATCCGGCGCTGCCGGAGACCGCTCCACGATTACGAACCAGCGTGTGCGCGGCGAACGCTGGTGGCAGTACACCGCTGGTGATTGCGGCATAGGCGTGCCGTCGCCTTGCGCTGGCGGCGGAACAGCGCTTGCGGGTGTCCATCGCATGAGGCGACGGCGCGGCCCTCCTAGTGCTGAGGGCCGCCACCAGCAGGAGGCGCTATGCCAGCAGAAAATCCGGCGGAGGTGGTGCGTCAGCATCTCCTGGCTAGCGCCGAGGCGCAGCGTGGCGCTGTCGTCGTGGCGGAAGCGACGGCGGCGGCGGCGGCGTGTATGGTGGAGGCGTTGCGGGCGGGCCACAAGGTGCTGCTTTGCGGCAATGGTGGGTCGGCCGCCGATGCCCAGCACTTCGCGGGCGAGATGGTCGGGCGCTTCCAACTGGCAGGGCGCGCGCCACTGCCCGTGCTGGCAATCACAACAGATACAACCGTGTTGACCTGCATTGCGAATGACTTCGCCTATGAGGACGTCTTCAGCCGGCAGGTCGCGGCGTTCGCGCAGCCGGGCGATGTCGTGCTGGGCATCAGCACCAGTGGCCGCTCGGCGAACGTATTGCGCGCGCTGGAGACCGCGCGCGCACGGGGCGCGGCGACGCTCGCGCTCACCGGCGGCGCGGGCGGGCCGGTGGCCGCCGCCGCCGATGTGGCCATCGCCGTGCCGGGGACGGAGACGACGCGCATCCAGGAGTGCCACATCACCGTGATTCACGCGATCTGCGACCTGATCGAGCGGGCGATCGGCGTGCCGGGCGCGCGGCAGGCATGACCGCCCCGGCTACCCCGCCGCGCGTCGAAGAAACCGCCGAAACGATCGCGATCACGGGCGCGGGCTACACGCTCGCCATCGCGCGCGGCCGACCAGAGGCCGAACTGCGCGCGAACGGCCGCTTGATCGCCACGCTCAACCTCGCCTCGGGCGCTGACACGACCGGCGCGGACGACGAGGATACCGTGCTCGGGCCGCCCAGCCTGCACGACGACACAGACGGCGTGGTCGTCACCTGGCAGGGCCGCAGCGCGGTGTGGGCAGCCAGGCACGTCGAACTCCGCGCCTGGGCGGACGGGTTCAGTTACGGCTACGACCTGACCGGCGACGGACCGCTGGACCGCGCACACTTCTTTCGCACGCGGGCGCACGCCGCCCCCGCGCCCGCCGGCCTGCGCCTCTTCAATCCCGAGCCGAATAGCGGCCGGGTGCAATACACCGGCGAGCGTTGCGACGCCAATAAGCGCTGCGTACTCTGCCACCCCGATCCGCTGCTCGGCAGCGCGGTCTCGCCGCTGCCCGCCGATTTCGCGACGATCAGCGTGGGGCGCGAGAAGACCTATCACGACGGCAACTGGCTCTTCACGCCCGCGCCGTTCTGCTACGCCGTCGAGGGCGCGGGCAACTGGCTGGCCTGCGGCATCGCCGCCGCGCCGGGCGAGTGGCGCTTCACCGACATGCGCTATCCCGGCGGGGGCTTCGGGTTCAGCCTGCTCTACGGCGGCCACACGCAGGTGCGCGGCCACTGGCGCAGTCCCCGCCTGGTGGTCTTGTCCGCGCCCGACGAGTACGCCGCCATCACCCGCTATCGCGACTGGCTGCGCGCGGCAGGGCTGGCGCCGGACCACGGGCGCGGCCCTATGCACGCCTGGTGGCGCGAGCCGATCTTCTGCGGCTGGGGCGAACAGGTCTCGCAAGAAGTCCATGCGGGCGGGACGCCGCGCGCCGCCGCGTGGGCGACGCAGGCGCACTACCAGCGCTGGCTCGCGACGCTGGCCGCGCACGACCTGCACCCCGGCACCATCGCCATTGACGACAAGTGGCAGCGCGCCTATGGCCTGAACGACGTGGATACTGAGAAGTGGCCGGACCTCGCCGGTTTCATCCGCGCGCGGCACGCGCAGGGCCAGCGGGTGCTGCTGTGGCTCAAAGCCTGGGACCTCGAGGGCCTGCCGCCGGAGGAATGTCTGCGCGACAGCGCGGGCGCGCCGGTCGCCGCCGATCCGGGCCACCCGGCCTACCAGGCGCGGCTGACCGCGCAGGTACGGACGATGCTGCGCGATAGTGGCGCGGATGGCTTCAAGATTGACTTTACGCACCTGATTCCGACCGGACCCAGCCTTGCGGCGGCACCGGTGCGCGAGACCGACGAGACGCCCTGGCTCGTGCAGCCGGTGACGCCGTCCGCCGGCGGCCAGTGGGGACTGGAACTGCTGCGGCAGTGGCTCGCGCTCATCGCGGACGCCGCGCGCGAGGCGAAGCCGGACGCGCTGGTGATGACGCATACCGCTAACCCGTACCTGGCTGATGTGGTGGACATGCTGCGCCTGAACGATGTCTCCGGCACCCTGGACCCGCGCGCGAGTATCGTGCCGGAGATGCGGCGGCGGGCGCGCATCGCGCGGGCGGCGTCGCCCGACTGGCTGCTCGACGCCGACAACTGGCCCTGCGCCAGCCGCGCGCAGTGGCGCGATTACGTGCGCGCCCAGGCCAGCGGCGCGCTCGGTGTGCCGTCGCTGTATCATGCTGAGCGGCTGGGCTGGGGCGGCGCCAACGACGCGCTGGACGAGGAGGATTACGCCGCCGTGCGCGCGACCTGGGCGGCCTACCGCGCGCGGCTGGCGGCGGAAGGGTGAGCAAGCGATGAATCAAGGGCCGGTGCTCGGCATTGACATTGGCGGCACAAAACTGGCGGCCGGCGTCGTCGGCCCGGCCGGTGACGTCTTGTCCTACCTGCGTGCGCCGACGGCGGGTGACCGGACCGCCGACGAGTTACTGGCGGTGGTCGTCCATCTGGCCCAGCGCGCCATCGCCGCGAGTGGCGCGACACCCGGCGCGGTCGGCATCGGCTGCGGTGGGCCGATGATCTTTCCCGACGGCATCGTTTCGCCGCTCCATATTCCGGCCTGGCGCGACTTTCCGCTGCGGGCACGCCTGGCCGAGGCGCTGGGGCTGCCGGCGGTTCTCGACAACGACGCCAAAGCCTTCGCGCTGGGCGAGGCGCTGTTCGGCGCGGGACGCGGGTCGCGCTGCCTGCTCGGGATGGTGGTCTCGACCGGCGTGGGCGGCGGCCTGGTCGTCAACGGCCGGTTGCATCACGGCGCGAGCGGCAACGCTGGTCATGTCGGCCACCTGATTGTGTCGGCGCAGGGGCCGCGCTGCTACTGCGGCGCGATTGGCTGCCTCACCGTCTACGCTTCGGGCGTCGGCCTGGCCGCCCGCGCGCAGGCCGCCTTGCGCCGGGGCACGCCCTCCAGCCTGGCCGAACTCCCCCTTGACGACGTGACGGCGGAAGCGATCGCCACCGCCGCGCGCGCCGGCGACACCCTCGCCGCGCGCCTGATGCGCGAAGCCGGCCAGGCGCTGGCGCGCGGCATCGCCAGCGCAGCGGCGCTCGTAGACCTGGACCGCGTGGTGCTGGGCGGCGGCATCGCCCAGACCGGCGACCTGCTCTTCGCCCCGCTGCGCGCGGAACTGCGCCGCCGCGCCTGCCTCGCCTTCACGCGCGACCTCGACGTGCGCCCGGCCGCGCTGGGCCGCGAAGCCGGCGTTGTCGGCGCCGCCGCGCTGGCCCTGCGCGGTGCGCCCGATAACAACAATTCCGCGCCCGGCACTTCCTCGTCCGGTGACTGACGCGCAACGGGCGCGGGACTGCCCCGGCCGATGTCAGTGCCTGCGGCGGGACCCTGGATCTTCTGACGAGGTTTGCTATAAGTCGCTCCGGGCGGGGCGGGGAGAGATAATCCATCGTGCTTTGAGATCAGGAGTATGCGGGCCGCTAGCTCAATTGACAGAGCAGCTGACCCTCGATCTGGACTTCCCGCCCCAGTCGTGATTACCTCCCATGCACTGCGATTTTCCGCAGCAGCATGGGTTTTTGCTTTCCCACACATCCCCCCAATATCCTGCGTCTCAGCTGCTTTCGGAAGGGCCGGAACGGGCGCGATCTGTCTCGACTTCGCCCCGATCAGTTGCTCTCCGGTAACAGGTGCGGACCCAAGCGCCACCGCGCTCGCCAGCGGCATGGACCTGATGACCCTGAAGGAGACGCTGGGGCACGCTGACATCAAGACCACAAGCATCTACCGCTCGATGTCCGAGCAGCAACTCATCGCCCAGCAGCGCAAGGTGAACCCGATCGGCCAGGTTGGTAAGTGCGGGAGAAAACGTCGTTGTCATGCCGCGACCGACGGCGCCAGGGCCGGTCACCGCTTGTCAATGATGACCACTCCGTATGGAATACGCATGCGTTTCGTGTGTCATTGACATGAGCGCCTTTGCGGGCCGGCGGCGCATTCAGACACCCTCCTGGCTGGTGTCTCGCCACCATGGCCGAAGCCGATTCCGGCACGGATGTCCACGGTGGCGAGACGCCGTGAGTACGAACGTCTCAACCTGCCTCGTGCGGCGTACTGACAGGTATGATGCCGGGCTTGGGCGACCGCCGCTGGTCTGTCCATAGCGCGGGGACGCATACCCGAACTTCTCG
>DASUBC010000142.1:0-6378 GCA_035763465.1 Thermomicrobiales bacterium | reverse complement strand
GCCTCCGCGGATTCCGCTCCTATCGCTGGCCTTCGGTCAGGGCGTGACTGAGCTTGGCTCATGGAGCGCGCGGCCGGAGCGGGTCGCCGGCTACGGGTATGTTGGGCCGTTCGCCGAAGCGCCACTCATCGAACTTGGTCGAGGCGCGCGGACGAGCGATGAGGCGCTTCAGAGCGCGGCGGCGTTCTTCCGTGGCCTGGGGAAAGCGGTCGTGCTGGCCGGCGATCCACCGGGGCAGATCGTGTCTCGCATCCTCAGCTGCCTGGTCAATGAAGCCGCGTTCGCGCTGGACGAGGGCATCGCTACCCCCGCCGACATTGACACCGCCACGCGCCTGGGGCTGAATTATCCACGCGGCCCGATCGCCTGGGCCGCGTATATCGGCCTCGACCGTGTCGTCACCATCCTCGATGGCCTGCGTACTTATTATGGGGAGGAGCGTTACCGTATCGCGCCCGCTCTGCGCCGCGCTCTCTATGCCGGCGGCGGGTTGCGCTGAAAAGCCATGGGGGAGTGATGGGCTGCCTACGCGTCGTTTTTGCCGTTATCCTGCCGCCGGTCGGGGTTTTCCTGACGGTTGGCTTTGGTCTCCAGTTCTGGCTGAATAGTGTGCTGACCTTACTGGGGTATATCCCTGGCCTGGTTCACGCAATCTGGATCATCGCGCGGAAGAATTGAAGTCGGGCAGTCGGACAGTCGGGCAGTGCGCCGGTCTGGCGCCGCATCAGCAGATCGGCACCGTGCTAACGAGAACCCACTGCCCAACTGCCCGACTATCAAAAACTGGCGCGCAGATTAAAATCCGATTAAGATTGCGACTGCTGGCCTGGCGCGGTACGATAGAGTGTACGCAATGTGTTCGCGAACAATGTGTCCAGGCTAGCAATCGGTGCAGGACTGGTAGTCAACAAGGCCGCGTCGCTGGTGGCGCCCACCGCGCGGCGTCCGCAATGTAGCAGCAGACTGGCGAGTGTGATGTTCCGAGTAGTCGTCGTCGCTAGACAACAGGCTTCGTCCAGTCGCACGATAGATGGTGTAGTCAATGGCCTCCCGGATGGAAGCCAGGCGCGATGAGAACGCCATCAACCGCGCCCCGCTCCCAGCGGCGCACTCCCAGACGCAATTCGCCGTTCCAGAGCGTGCTGGAAATTGTCTGGCTCGTTCTGGCGATGGTCGCCAGTATCTTCTCGTCCAAGAATAATCAGGCCGCCGCGCGCCCGGCCCAGAATGTGGCGCGCGGCCTGTCGTATCAGCGCAGCCAGACCGTGCGCGGCGCGCGGCCGATGGCCCGGCCGACGGCGCGGCCTGGACGAGGCTATGCTGTTTGGGCTATCGTGCTGGTCGCGCTGCTTCTGTCGGCGACCTTTGGTGTGGCGCTGGCGAAACGCGACGGCAATAAGCCTCCGGCCTCTCCGACCGCCGAACTTGCCGCCGCTGGCCTGCCGGTGGCTGGCACGGCGACCGCCGCGCCACGGGCGACCGCGCCGAAAGGCGGCGTGCCGCCGCAGGCGACGAAGCCGCCCGCAGTCGCGCCCACCGCGACGGTCGCGCCCAAAGCGCCCGCCGCCGCGCCGGGCGGCCCGCCGCCGCTGCCGCCGAACGAGTTAGGCTATATCCCGGTGCTGATGTATCACACTTTCTTGCCCAACGCACCGGGCGATGTCTACAATCGCACGCCGGACGAGTTCCGCCAGGATCTTGAATATCTTTACGAGCATGGCTACTACCTGACACCGATGCACGACCTCCTCACCGGCAACATTGACATTCCCGCCGGCAAGTCGCCCGTCATCCTCACCTTTGACGATAGTCCTGAATCACAATATCGCCTGCTGATCAATCCGGACGGCTCGACCACGATCGATCCCAACTGTGCGGTCGGCATCATCGAGGACATTTACCACCGGCACCCCGATTTCGGCCGCGCCGGCGCCTTCTACGTCTTGCCGATACTTCCGTTCGGCGATCAGGCCGACGAAAATCACCAGCGCCAGTTCATTCAGCAAAAACTGGAATGGCTGGTGGCTAATGGCTACGAGATCGGCAATCACACCCTCCACCACGCGAACCTGGGCCAGATGAACAATACTCAGATCATGCAGGAGATTGCTGGGGGCGACGACGGCATCCACAAGTATCTGCCAAACTACAACATCGAGACGATGGCGCTGCCCTACGGTGTCTACCCACCGCACGGCGACACCACCTTACTCAAGGGTTTCACCTATCAAGGCCGCATGTATAAGCACCAGCTCGCGTTGATGGTGGGCGCAGATCCAGCGCCCTCGCCATTCGACAAGCGCCGCGACCTGATGTGGACGCCGCGCATTCGCGGCAGTTCCGACCAGCTCGGCAAGTGGTTCGGTAACTTCCTCGATAAGGAACAGGGGGTGCGTTACGTTAGCGACGGCGATCCGAACAAGGTGACGATCCCCGCTGATCTCCCAGCCGCCCTGCGCGACAAATTCAACCAGGCCGCAGTCGGCAACCGCCAGCTGGTTCGCCCCTGACCAACTCCAGGAGCCACTAATGACCACGCGACCCGCGCCGCTGCCGATTTCCGCTGCGGACGTGCAAACAGCTGTCCGGCACGTCCTCCGCGAACCTGCGGCGACACTCGCGGACTGGACGGCAGCCCCGCTCTCCCACCGTGTGATCAATCAGATCACAGGTGGCCTCTGGCGCGTCAGCGGCGGCGCCCTCGTTGGTGGCGCGCCAGTGGCCTGGTCGCTTGTACTGAAGGTTCTGCGGCTGGCGGCGGCTGACGCCGCGTCGGAGTTCGCCCCCTCCACCATACCGAGCCACTGGAATTACTGGCGGCGCGAGGAGCTGGCCTATCGCACCGGCCTGCTCGGCAACCTCCCGGCCGGCCTGGTCGCGCCGCGCTGTCTGCTTGTGACCGAACCGGCAGCGGACGAGGTCTGGCTCTGGCTGGAGGAGATCGCGGGCACGCCGGCCACCGACTGGCCCATCGCGCGCTTCGCGCTCGCCGCCCGGCGGCTCGGCCAGTTCCAGGGGATGTACGCCGCAGGCAAGCAGCCGCTGCCGGACGAACCCTGGTTGAGCCGCGACTGGCTGCGCGCCTGGACGCCGGACGAGGCCGGGGTGGCGCTCGATCTGGTCCATGATCCAGCGTCATGGCGGCATCCGCTCCTGCGCGATCTACTGCCCGCCAGCGCAGCGGCGATCGTCGCCTGGCTCTGGCAGGAGCGCGCCGCGCTGATCGCCCGCGTGGCGCGCGCCCCGCGCACGCTCTGCCACTTCGACCTCTGGCCGCGCAACCTGTTCAGCCGCCCCAGCGCACAAGCGGACGAAGAAACCGTGCTGCTGGACTGGTCGCAGACCGGCATCGGCGGGCTGGCGGAAGATTGCGCCAATCTCGTCTGCGACAGTGTCTGGATGCAGACTGCGGACGGCCAGTCTCTCCCCGAATTCGAGCGCGTTGTGCTGAACGGCTATCAGGCCGGCTTGCGCGACGCGGGCTGGGCGGGCGACTGGCAAGAAATTCACGCCGCCTATGCGGCGGTGGCGGCGCTACGCTTCGGCCTGCTGGCCGGCCGGGTACTGGCAATGGCGCGCGACGAAGCAGGCTACGCGGAGCTAGAGCGGCGGTATCAGCGCCCCGCACGCGCGGTCATCACGGACCGTGCGCTGGTCGTCGCCCACGCGCTGGCGCTGGCGGCGGAACTGCGCGAACTGAGTGCGTAGGTTTTTCGTTCGGTTCGTACCCCGCACAGTGCTCCGACCATCAATGTAACTTCTCTTCTCTTTCGAGCATGGCGAGTAATGCGGCAAACCGCCGCTGTCTCGTTTCCGGCTGCCTGGCGGTCTGCAACCGCCCGGCGATAGCGAACACGTTGGCTTTGCTGAGGGTGTTGAAGAAGGCCAGTGCCTGCTGATTCTCCCGCAGCGCCGCCAGGAAATCTTCCGGAACGACTATGTCTTTGGGCGAATCATAGGCGGCAGCCCACCGGCCGTCTCGCCTGGCCGCTTCGACTTCAGCCAGGCCAGAGGGCTGCATCCTCTTCGCGGCGGTCAACTCAACTACTTTAGCGATGTTGCGCTTCGACCACAGGCTCTTTGGCCGTCGTGGCGTGAATTTTTGCAGGAAGAATTCGCTATCAGCGGTTTTTCGCTGTCCATCAATCCAGCCATAACAGAGCGCCACATCGAGGGCTTCATCGTAGGTCACCGAGGCAATCCCCGACGCTTTCTTGGCTATCTTTAGCCACACCCCATCACACCGGGCGTGGTGCTCGGACAACCATTGCTCCCACAACGCGACCGAGGCAAAGGGCAGGATCGGCAGCTCGTTCGTCGCCATATGCCCCTTCATGCTGCTCTGTGCGAGCAGAGTATTGACACGGCGGCCGGCGCATCAGCGCCGCGCCGCCGTTGCGGCTCTGCTGGGGTTGGTGAGATGCCACATGCTCGGCATGGGCGCGACCGGCGCGTCAATCAGCACCGGCCCGTTCGTGGCGAGCGCCTCGCGCAGCGCGCCGGCCAGTTCGTCCGGCGTGCGCGCGCGCATCCCGGCCACGCCGAACGACTCCGCCAGCTTCACCCAATCGGGGTTTGTCAGATCGGAGGCGATCGTCCGGCCGTTGAAACTCTGCTGCTGGATGCGCTTGACGTTGCCGTACGCGCCATCGCTGAAGACGACCGCGACGACGTTGATGTCGTGCGCCTTCACCGTCGAGAGTTCCTGCAAGTTGTAGCCGAAGCCGCCGTCACCGTTGATCGAGATGACCTTCTTCTCGGGGTTACCCACCTGCACGCCGAGCGCCGTGGCGAAGCCGTAGCCGAGCGTGCCCTGATAGCCCGGTGTGATATACGTGCGCGGTTCGTAGACCGGGAAGCCGACGTTGGCGAAGTAGCCGACCTGCGTCATCTCGCTGACGAGGACGCCGTCGTCCGGCAGCGCCTTCCGCAGCACATCGGTGTAGGACGCCTGCGGCTGCACTTCGAAGAGGAGATCGGCGACCTCCTCTTTCAGCGCCTGCAACTCCGCCTCGCGCGAGGGACGCTTACCGTTGGCGCCGTCAATCCCCGCCAGCAGCGCGGTCAGCGCGGCCTTCGCATCCGCAACGATGCCAATCGTGGGCTTCGCGTTGCGCCCGACTTCCGCTGGGTCAACATCAATCTGGATCGTCGTCGCGCCCGCCGGCAGTCCCCAGGATGTCGCGGGCTGCAAGAAGCGCGTGCCGACCGCCAGCACCACGTCGGCGTCCGGCAGCAGGCGCATTCCGGCGAGCGTGTTCTGGGCGAGATAATGGCGGTCGGAGAGCGCGCCGCGTCCGTTGCTCGACATCACCACCGGCGCTTGCAGCGCCTCGGCCAGTTCGCGTAGTTCGTCCCAGGCTTCGGACTGGAAGATGCCGCTGCCGACGAAGATCAGCGGGCGCTGCGCGCGGGCGAGCGCCTGCGCCGCCCGCTTGAGCAGGTCGGGGTCGCCGGCGCTCCGCTCGCGCTGGGCGCTGGCCGGGTCGAGCAACTGCACCTCTTCTGTCGCCGCCAGCACATCGGGCGGGATTTCGAGCGCGACCGGCCGCGCTCGGTCGCTACGGAGCTGGACAAACGCCTCGCGCACCAGCCCCGGAATCTCGGCGGGGCGCATGGCGCGGGCGGCCCACTTCGTCACCGACCGAAGCATCTCCAGCTGGTAGGGGATTTCGTGCAAGAGGCCGCGCCCAACGCCGATCAGGTCGGACTGAATCTGGCCGGTCAGGCAGAGCACCTGCGACGAGCAGGCGTAGGCGGTTGATAGGGCCGCCGACGCGTTCAGCAGGCCGGGACCAGGCACGACGAGGCAGGCGCCGACGCGGCCGGTGGAGCGGGCATAGCCGTCGGCCATGTAGGCCGTCGCCTGCTCGTGCCGGGTGTGATAGACCTTGATGCTGTCGCGTTCGTCGTAGAGGGCGTCGAAGGCCCAGTCGAGTTGCACGCCCGGCAGCCCAAAAATCGTCTCGATGCCTTCCCGTTTGATTGATTGAACCAGCGCCTGTCCGCCCGTCAATTGCGTCATCGTCATCTTTCTCCATTCAGGCAGCATGTACGCGGCACACCCTTACCTTGCCTGTACCGCACATCAGATACGCACTCGGCGCATTGTAGCACCGCGGACGAGTGACGAGTGATGTATATAGCAAGACAGCAAGTGCGCCAGGAAACAAACCAGGGCGGGAGAATCCCCGCCCTGGTATCACGCGCCATCAGCGATTGGTTGCGCTACTGCCCTGTCTCCTCGTCGAGCGCGGTCCCGGTCATCAGGTCGGTGTAGTCGTCCGCCGTCAACGATAGGCGCTCGTCGCCGGCGGGGACGGCATAGCCGTGTTCATCAAGCACATCGGCTGCCTCCAGCTCATTGACACCCAATGC
>DASUBC010000141.1:0-3165 GCA_035763465.1 Thermomicrobiales bacterium | reverse complement strand
AACGCATCGGTAGTCATGGCGCGGCCTCCTGAACGGAGAGGAGTGACTAGCCGTTGAAGCCGTGGAAGTCGCCCAGGGGGGTCGGCAGCGTTGGCATGAAGGGCTGGAACGCGTAACTCTTGCTGGTGTCGAAACCAGCCGCCGCCGCAGCTTGCTTGTCAGCGAACGGTAGGAGCGCCGCCACGGCCTGGCTGATCGCGGTCCAGCCCAGCGTGCGCTCGTAGCCGTTGTTGTTGGGCGGGTCCACACTCTCGGCCACGCCCTGAATACCTGTCACCGTCTCGATCGGGCCGCCATCCTGCGCGGCAACGCCCGGCGCCACCACACGGGCCAGCGTGCGGTGATCGCTCTCGATGCCCATGATGCGGGCCGCCGTGACCCGCAACCGTCGCTGCGAGAAATTGCGGACACCGACCAGGTAGGCCGCGATAAAGGCATCTTCCAGCGTCACCAGGATATTGAGCGTCGTCTGCGCGTTCGCGAACATGCCGTTGGGGTAGTAGAACGCGGTGAACGGGGATGGCTGGCCGGTCACGCTCTGTTCCAGCAAGTAGTGCGACATTTCTTCCTGGCGCGCATCCCGCAGATAGCCCTGATCATCGTCGGCCAGGCGCGTGAAGAAGGGCGCGGTGTTGATGATATTGGTGTAGGTGGTGACGGCGAGCGCCTCGGCGATCTCGGCCGCGATTAGAATCGCGCGGTCGCCGCTGCTCAACCCCCTGTCCTCCCCCTGGTCGTCATCGGCCAGCGCGGCCAGCGGCGTGAGCGCGGCCAGGCCAGCGCCAGCCGCGGCCAGGCTGCGGAGAAAATGCTTCCGGTTCATCGGCACATCGAACGACATCGTGGTCATGGTAGCGCTCCTTTACCTTGTATGTCGCCGCACACGTTCGGCATGGTCTACGCTAGCACCCACGATTGCTCAGTCTCCAAACCAGGATGTGCTCATTTCTTGCTCAATATTCTCCGTGCCGCTCGCGCCGTAAACGACCGCACTTGCCCGGCCATGCGGCGAATATGGACAGTGCCCGGCCGTGGCGACCGGGCGCTGCTCCGCGAATGTCTTTCTGTCAGACGTTATGCCTGAAGAACGGCTACAGGGGCATCTTCCAGCCGGCAAGAGACACTTTGCCGGCTAGTTTCTGCTACACGCGCCGCGCGCCATAGTAGCGCGGTCCCCAGAAGCCATCCCAAATATTGATGACCGCCACACCGCGCTGCTCGCTGACGGCGCTGATCATCTGCCCGCCGCCGATGTAGATGCCGACGTGGGACACTCCCGGTTGATACGTGTTCTGGAAAAAGACCAGATCGCCGGGTTGCAAATCGCTCGCATCCACCGCGACGCCCGCGTTGATCTGGTCGTCGGTCGTGCGGCCGATGTTGACGCCGAGGACATGGCGCGTCACGTAGAGCGTGAAGCCGGAGCAGTCAAAGCCGCTCGGGCTGGTGCCGCCCCAGACATACGGGTAGCCCGCATACTGCATGGCGAAGGCGACCACGGCTGCTCCAGCGTCAGGGTTGCTCGCGGGCGCCGAGGCCGCTGGCGCTGGCGCCGCTGGCGCTGCCACCGACTCTGTGGTTAGCATCGCGCCGCCGGACTTGCGGGCGCTCACCGCCGCGTCCGTCCAGGCCAGAAAATCCGCCGCGACATAGCCATCCAGGCCGTCATAGTCAATCTGATACCAGGCGTTGCCCGCGCCGTCGGTCGCCGGGCCGTCCACCACTTGCAGCACGGCGCCGGCCGGCGCGTGCCCGATGATACCGGCGTCAGCGCCGGCGTCGGCGCGAATCCGCAGCGCATCCTCGCCGGTCCCGCTGACCTGCACATGTGTGCCCGCCGCGAACGTCAGCGGCTTCGCCGCTGTGCTGACGGTGGTGGCCTCCTTGACCGCGCCCTGGCTGCCGAGGTAGGCGCCGGCCATATAGCCAGTGCTGCCGTCGTAACTGACCGGATACCAGACGTCCCCACCCGCCGGTTGCGGATCGCCGAGCACCTGCACGGTGGCCGCTTCGGGAATCACGAGCAGAATGGCGGCGTCGGTGTTGGCGCCGTCGCGCAGGCGCACACCGTCACCGCCGGTGCCGGCAACGGTCGCGGCGTACCCGCCCCCGCCGCTGGACACCGCCAGCGCCTGGGCCTGCACCTGGGGATGCGCGGGCGCGTTCTCGGGGAGAACCAGGAAATCGGCGAAGACGTAGCCTGTCAGCGCCTCGTTGCTGATCTGATACCAGGGATTCCCGTCGTCGCCCTGGATTGGTCCGTCGCTGACGGTGACGATATCGCCTTCGCCGGCGTGGCCGACGACCGCATATTGATAGCCTGGGCCGGAGCGCACCAGAATCGGATCGCCGCCGGTATGCGCGATGATCGCCAGGCCGCCCACGGTGAGATCGGTATCGGCGAGCACGGGGGATGCGATGCTGGCCAGGAGCAGGCTCGCGAGGAGCACCGCTGCCAGCGTTGTGGCGAGCTTCCGCAATTGACCATCCTCTTCGTCTCCAGGCTGGCGGCGCCGCCAGCCACCCGCAGGTTGTCAGGTTGTCCTCGTCCCTTGTTGCCTCCTTTGTGTGCGCGGCCGTCGCGGTGACGATCCGCAAAAGTACCAGCGTCCAACCGGGCGACGAGCGCCCTGCGCCAGGCTGGACGACGGCCAGCGACAAGCATGTACCGGCTACGCTGGTGGCTGGGCCAGCATGGCGGCATTGCCGGATTGGGTCCGGCGCTATGGTGCATGTCGTCGGCGGCACGATGGTTGTGCCATCAGCGCCGCGCGTAGCATACCTACAACGGTTCGTACAGGCAAGCTCCCCTGCGGCCGAACCGGGCACATGCCGCTGGCGCTGTGGGCTGAGGAACTCTGAAAAGGCGCCTTGCGCCTGGGTAGCACGGGGTGTGCTGCCCAGGTTCAATCGCTATGAGAACCCTGCTGGGGAGCCGTGTTGCCGTCAGTGTTCGCGCACCGTTGCTGAAACGGTAGTCTTTGCAAGGCGATTCGTTACACAGCTGAACGATGAAAGGTGGCTGGCATGGTTATCCTGGCGGCGTCTTCGGCGGACCGCGCGGCGTTGGGCAAATTGCTGCATACACCGCGCGCTGATTGGGCCAACCGTGCGATGACGGCGTTGACGCTGCTTGCTACGCTAGGAGTGTCGAGATCGCGGTCG
>DASUBC010000140.1:0-6200 GCA_035763465.1 Thermomicrobiales bacterium | reverse complement strand
GTCGTCCGCAACAATTGCCGCGCAGGCCGGGAACGGCCACTTCGTCCAGCGCGGCGCCGAACGCGTCATCACGCTGACGGTCCGCGTGGCGCTGGCGACGCAGGGCTTCACGCCGGCCGCGACGAAGATGCAGTTCAGCTTCGACGCGCAGCACTGGTCCGACCCTGAGCCGTTCGCCCCGACCAAGACGCTGCAACTGCCGCCTGGCGTGGGTGAAGATCAGGTGTATGTCCGTTTCACCGACGACACCGGGCGCTCGCTGGTCGTGGTAGACCGTGTCATCGTCATCGCGCCGCCCGTTGACGAGCAGTTGCTCCCTTGAATGAGGGCCGAGGAAGTGTGAGGCCGCCCGAGCAACCCGCGACCTGGCAGGTGGAGGCCGATGCGGACGACGCAACGGCCGCCGCCGTGTTCGCGACCGACCGCCTCTGGAATGGCTACAGCCTCGCCGACCTCGCGCCGCCGCTACGCGCCTTTACGACGGTGGCTGTTGCTTGCCAGCACGACGCGCACGCGTCAGCGGCGGCCTGCCTCTTTTATCGCCATCCTTCCTTCAATTCCCTGATTCCCCACGGCGCTGCTGCTGGTATCGCCGCCATTCTGGCGCAAGCCAACACAGCAGGCGCGCTGCCGCAGGAAACCTTCGCGCTCGCCCAGGCCGAGCAGCTTGCGGCGCTGGCGCGCTGGTATGACTTCCTAGATGGCCGCCACGAGATGCTGCGTATGGCTGTGGACGCAGGCACATTCCGCGCGCCGGCCGAACGGCTCGCGCGCGTTGAGCGCCTGGGCGCCGCCGACCTGGAGGCATTGCGCGACCTCTACGCGGCGTATCCCGAAAGCGCCTTCACCGCCGATCAATTGCAACTCGGCGTCTTCTACGGCGTGCATGATGGCGCAGCGCTCGTCGCGGCGGGCGGCACCCACGTTGTCGCGCCGCGCTACGCGATCGCCGCTGTCGGCAATGTCTTTACCCGGCCGGCGGCGCGCGGCCACGGCTACGCCCGCGCGATTACCGCAGCGGTAACCGCCGAACTCCTGACGACCACCTGCCGCGACATCATCCTCAACGTCGCCGTCGAGAACGCCGCTGCGCTCCACGTCTACGCCAGCCTCGGCTTTCATCCCCACTGCCGCTACTGGGAAGGTCGCGCCCGGCTCCGCAGAGGGGCATCGCGCTGACCCAAACCCACTGCCCGCCTGCACGACTTGGCTAGAAGTACCGGTACTCGCTCGGTTACGGCTATGACCAACTGGTGAATTGGTACCAGAGAACGGTCCAAACGGCCTTGCGTACCGTATAGTGTCATTGTTGCCAACGGGCACACGGCCAATAGGTCGTACAGGCTTGCCGGTCAGATTTTCTGACCGGCGGTGCCGGGTCGTGCTGTATTCCACTCTGGTCTGGTTGAAGCGAGGGAACGGGAAAGCATGATGTGGTTGACGCGGGGAGTCGTGGCAATCGCGCTCTTGACAATGTTATTGAGTCCGGTCATGCCTGGCCTCGGTTATGCCAGCGCGGACACTGGCACACCGGCCATTCTGCCCAAGGCCGGGGCCACGCCGACGCCGACCGTCAACGCCGCGACCACCACAACGACCACGGTTGCGACGACTACGAGCGCGAAGTCGGCCACCACACAGGCGGCGACGACGACTGCCGCCGTGACTACGGCAGTCGCGACCACGACGGCTGCGACTACGGCGGCGCAAACCACCACGACCCATGCCGCCACCACGCAAGCGCCGGTGACGACAACCACGGCGCAACAGACAACTGCGAAGACGACAGCGGCCAAGACGACGGCGGCGCAAACAACTTCCGCCGCGACCACGGCCGCCTCCACAGCAGTGACGACGTCGGCCGCAGTCACGACCACCACGACGCGCCCAGGCTCAGCGACGCAAGGCACGCCGCGTCCGGGCACGCCGACCGCCTCGCCGACCGCCTCGCCTACTGCCTCACCAACCGTCTCGCCGACTGCCAGCCCTTCGCCGACGCCGGCGCTGCCCTACGATCCGAATATTCCCGCCGGTCCGCTGACGATGCCGGGCAATGGCTCGCTGATTGACGCGAGCGGCGACTGGCGCACGGCGGTGACGACTGAAGCGCTCAAGCACCTCGGCGTGCCCTACGTCTGGGGCGGGGCGACACCGGCTGGCTGGGACTGCTCCGGCTTCGTCCAGTGGGTCTTTCAGCAGGCGGCTGGTGTGAGCCTCCCGCGTGTGGCTGGCGACCAGGCGGGTGTCGGCGTCAACGTCGGCCTCGACGCGATCCGCCCTGGCGACCTGGTCTTCTTCGCCAACACTTACGCGCCCGGCATCAGTCATGTCGGCATCTACCTGGGCAACGGCCAGTTCGTGCAAGCCTCCGGGCCGGGCGCAGCGACCATCGTTAGCAGCCTGAACGAGCCGTACTACGTGCAGCACTTCGCGGGCGCGCGGCAGCCGGTCGCCGACGGCGGTGACGTCACGCCGCCCAGCATCCCGATGCCCGATGGCCCGGCGCTGGCGCCGGCGCAGATGTTGCCGATCTTCGACCAGGCCGCGCAGTTGACCGGCGTGCCGAAGGAAGTGCTGCTCGGCATCGCCCGCGTCGAGTCGGGCTTCGATCCGCACGCCGTCGGCCCCTACCTGGCGCGGTTCGCCGGCACTGACGACACCCACGCGCTGGGGATGATGCAATTCCTCCCTAGCACCTATCGCGGCTACATCGGGCAGGTGGACCGGATCACCGGCAAGAATCTCGGCATCTCCGGTATCTGGGACGGCGAGTCCTCGATCTACGCGGCGGCGCTGTACCTGCGCGACAATGGCGCGCCGGGCGATATGCACCGCGCGCTCTACGCCTACAACAACGCCGAGTGGTACGTCAATCTCGTCCTCGCCTGGTCGCAGTACTACAATGGCGGCGTGATGCCCGACCCGACGATGTTCACCTACGACGGCTCCGGACGGCCGCTCATCACCGCGACACCGGAGAATCCGCTCCAACCGGTGCAGACCGACGTCCACCTCGACATCACCTCTCCGCTGCCGCTCTACGCGCCCTTCCCGGACGGCCAGGTCTGGCACAGTGGTGGCAACGGCAACTTCTACGGTCAGGACACCCATTCCGACGCCGACGGCGCCTACTACGCGGTTGATTTCAACCGGGGTACGCTCCAGCAGCCTGAGGATAGCGCCGGCCAGCCCGTGCTGGCGGTGGCCGACGGCATCATCAACAATGTCTACGCGACGTTCGGCGGCGGCTGGACCGTCGAGATGTATCACCGCACGCCGGAAGGCACACTGCTACGCTCGGTCTACGAGCACCTGAAGGACGACCCTCGCGTCAGCGCCAAGATCGCCGTCAACCAGGCGGTGCCGCACGGCACGGTGATCGGCTATGTCGGCGATACGGGCGTGTCGGCGACCGGGATGCACCTGCATTTCGCGCTCTACATCTGGCAGGACAAGGGCTGGATTTCCATCCGTCCCGAGCCGATGGAAGGTCGCGCGCTCACCGATGGCGGCACGGTCGTCAGCCACAATCAGGTCAGCAACAGCGCCGCCTTCACGGGTGCCTGGGGTTTGACCGACCAGAGCGTCGCCACCGGCACGCGGCAGTCGTGGCTCTGGGGTCCGCAGCCGTTCAACGGCTCGTTGCTGGAAGGGTATCTCAACGCGAATGGGCAGAATACCGGCCGCGTCGTGCAGTACTACGATAAGGGCCGCATGGAGCGCCAGGACGACGGCAAGGGCGGCTTTATCATCACTGTGGGCCGGCTTGGCTGGGAACTGCTGACCGGCAAACTCGACCTGGGTGGCGGCAAGACGGCCGATCTCGGCCCGGCGAACGTGCCGATCGTCGGCCCGTTGCGCCCCGCCAACCCGAACGATCCGCATTCGGCGGACCAGCTCGCACCGACCTACGCGGCGGCGGCGATCGCGGCGGCGAATCCCACGCTCGACTACAAGGGCGTGCCGGTGACCTGGAAACTCCAGCGCGACGGGAAGATCGTGCCCTTCACCACCTGGTCACAGGTGAAACTGACGAACTACGATCCGGTCACGAAGCATAATGTCGCCGACGTCTTCGCGAACTGGTACAACCAGACCTTCTTCACCAGCCCGGACGGCAACCCGGCCCATACGCTCAACGCGCTGACGAATGGGCACATCGAAGGACTTGACCCCGGCCACCCGCTGACTGACCCCTTCTGGGTGGAGGTGACGATTGACGGGACGCCGCGCGTCATCCTGGTGCAAATCTTCGAACGCTGGACGCTCACCTACAGCCCCAACAACCCGGCCGGCTGGCAGGTGGAACTGGCGAACATGGGCCTGCACTACTTCGAGTGGCGCTACGATGGCCCGGCGCGCGAAGCCGTCCTCAACGTAACCGACCAGGGCACGAAGCAGCGGCGCACCACCCGCCGCCGCAAGACCAATCCCGCAGCCTGATCCACCCCACCACGCCGCAAAACTCACCAGCGCCGGGGAAGTTTCCCCGGCGCTGGATCATTCCAGTACACCGCGAAGGCGACGTGGGAACTTTTTTGCGGGCGCCGACGTCCTAACGATAACCCCATCTCCGTGATGCCCCCGCATCACGATCCACCGGGCGGCCTACCCCCAAGGGCCGCCCACCCTTTTAAGCGCGGAACGCGGCATTAAGGCGCAACCAGCGTGACAGTTAGCGACAGGTGCCGCGTGTTCCACCCGGTGCTCGTTACGCATCAGTCGCCATAACATAGAGCAGAGCCAGCGTTGCGCGGCAGTCGGCGGCGGCGCGGTGGCCGCCGGCCGGGATGCCGTGGCGCAGGCAGGCGGTCTCCAGGCTACAGGGGCGCGTGCGCTGGTAAGCGGCGTACTGGCGCATGGCGCAGGCTTCATCGCGCCAGGTTAGCGCCAGGCCGTGGTGCGCGGCGGTCTGGCGCAGCAGGCGCGCGTCGAACGCGACGTTGTAGGCGACGATCGTGCGGCCCGCCAGAATCTCCTGCAACCTGGGCCAGATGTCGGGGAAGGCCGGCGCCTCCCGCACATGGTCGTTGGTGAGGCCGTGAATGCGCGTTACCCCGGCGGGAATCGCGCGCCGTGGCCGCAGCAGTGTTTCGACCAGGGCCGTGCCGTTGCGGTCCAGCACCGCCAGGTCAATGACCTCCGCGCCCGCGTCGAGGCCGGTCGTCTCCGTATCGAGCACGACCCAGTCATCACGCGCCAGCAGCTCGCGCGCCCACTCGTGGCCGGTTGGTGCGCCAGAGACCGTGGGGACGGCGGGCCAGCGTTGGCGCGAGCGCCGATACCAGCCGGTTTTCCGTCCCGCCACAGCCGCTCACCTCCGTCGTTCTGTTGCCCGCTGGTCCTGCCGTTGCGCCTACTGCCCGGTCCACGCTGGCGTGCGCTTTTCGAGGAAAGCGCACATGCCTTCCTGCGCGTCGGCCGCCAGCGCGTTCATCGTCATCACCATCTTGGTGTAGTCGTAGGCGCTGTGCTGGTCGCGGTCAATTTGCGCGTAGAACGCTTCTTTGCCGATACCAACGACGAGCGGGCTGGCCGTCGCGATCTGGGCGGCGAGCTCGCGCGTGCGCGCGGCCAGCTGATCGCCGGGTACGACTTCGTTGACCAGCCCCCAGTCGGCGGCGGTGTGCGCGTCAATCGGCACGCCGGTGAGCAGGAGTTGCAGTGCGCGTTTGCGCCCGATCTGGCGACTGAGCGCGACCATCGGCGTCGAGCAGAAGAGGCCGATCTTCACGCCCGGCGTGCCGAAACGCGCGCCCTCCGCCGCCACCACAAGGTCGCAGGTCGCGGCGAGCTGGCAGCCGGCCGCCGTCGCGATGCCTTGCACCATCGCGATCACTGGCTGAGGGATCGCCTGCACCGCGTCCATCAGTTCGCAGCAGCGGTCGAAGATGAGGCGGTAGTCCTCCAGCGAGCGGCCGGTCATCTCACCCAGGTCGTGGCCGGCGGAGAAGGCTGAACCGGCGCCGGTGAGGATCACGACCGCGACGTCGCGCCTACGGCCGATGTCGCGCAACACCGCCGTCAGTTCTTCCATCAGGGCCAGCGAGAGTGCGTTTCGCTTGTCCGGCCGGTTCAGCGTAATGGTGGCGATGCGCGCCTCCGTGTCAAACTCCGTCAGCACGGTCGCCGCCACAGTTGTTGTCATCGCGGACCCCCTTCCAGTGTGCGCTGCCTGCCGCTCTCCTTTCGATGATACC
>DASUBC010000139.1:0-3217 GCA_035763465.1 Thermomicrobiales bacterium | reverse complement strand
GTCGGGCCGCGCCAGCGTCGGCATGAAGCCCTGCACGAAGGCGCTGTAGGTCTCGTTGATCAGCCGCTGTGACTCTGCGGCGATCGTACCGAACACCAGCGAGCTCTTGCCCGAGCCGGAAACGCCGGTGAACACCGTCAGCCGGCGCTTGGGGAGCTCGACATTGACATCCTTCAGGTTATTCTCGCGTGCGCCATGCACGCGGATCAGATCGTGGCGGTCAGCAATGTGCAACGCAGGTGACGGCGTGTCCGTCCTTGTGGTGATACTCATTGTGTCTCCATCTGATAGGCGGAGCCGCCCGCGCGGTCTCCACCAGCAGCGCCTGCCTCGATTGCACCAGTGTCGCGCAGGCCGTCTGATTATCCTTTGTTGGCGCGGCTACGGCAACGGTCGCTACCTGCCATCCATACACACCTGTCGTTCAGCACCTGCGTATGCTACAAGAGGAATGGGTGGTTGGCGTAAGTATGGGAGGGTCGGAACAATCTTTCCCAGGCGCCACCACGAGGGCCTATATCTCGCCGTCATAGATGACACCCTCGTCCATGCCTATATCCGAGGAGGGGGCCATGACTGGCTGCTGTCAGGGCATCGAGGACCAATTCAACCGGCGCGTCGCGGCCGAAGAACTCGAACGCTACCGGCGAAGTGGGCCGCGCAAGACGACCCGTCTGTTGCTCGACGCTCTGCGGGACTGCGGCATCGGCGGAATGACGCTGCTGGACATCGGCGGCGGCGTGGGCGCGATCCAGCACGAGCTGCTGAGCGCCGGCGTCAGTCGCGCCGAGAGCGTGGAGGCGTCGGCCGCCTACCTCGCGGCGGCGCGGGAAGAGACCGCGCGCCGCGGCCATACCGACCGGCTCAAAGCCCACCACGGCGACTTCGTCGCGTTAGCTCCGGAAATCCCGCCGGCCGACATCGTGACGCTCGACCGCGTGATCTGCTGTTACCGCGACATGCCGGCGCTGGTGGCACAGTCCGCCGCCAGGGCGCGAAAATTGTACGGCGTGGTCTATCCGCGAGACATCTGGTGGGTGCGGGCGGGCATCGCCGCCGAGAACCTGTTCTACCAGGCGCGGCGTCGCCCCTTCCGGGTCTTCGTCCATACCGCTGCGGCCATCGAAGAGATCGTCCGCGCCCACGGCTTCGAGCGTCGCGCCGCGCGCCAGACGCGTAGCTGGCAGGTCGTCGTCTACGCCCGCGCCTGAGGGCGGGAGAGCAAAGGCGCCGCGCCAGCCCAACCCACTCGTCACTCGGCACTCGTCAGGTACCGGTCGAACCAGTCGAGGATGCGCGTCAGACGTTCGACACGGTGGCGCGGCTTGCCGGCGCGTGACATTTCGTGGCTCTCGCCGGGGAAGCGAAGGAGCTGCACATCCGTGCGGCGCAACTTCTTCAGCGCCGTGAAGAACTCCTCCCCCTGAGGTAGCGGGCAGCGCAGGTCGTTCTCCTGGTGCTCCAACAGCAGTGGCGTCGTCACGTTCGGCGCGTAGGTCAGCGGCGACCGCGCGCGGTAGTGGTCAGCGCGCTCCCAGGGCGGGCCGCCGAACTCCCAATCGCCCGTGAAGGAGCCATGGTCGCTGTGCCCATAGTGGCTGTAGCGGTCGCTGGTGCTGCGTCCGCTGACGGCGGCGCGGAAGCGGTCGGTCTGACCGATGATCCAGTTCGTCAGATAGCCACCGTAGGAGCCGCCCGTGACGCCCATGCGGGTCTCGTCAACGAAACCCTGGCCGGCGAGCCAGTCCACGCCCGCCATGACATCGCGGTAATCCACGCCGCCCCAGTCGTTCCGCAGCGCGGCGACGAATTCCTGCCCGTAGCCCTCCGATCCGCGCGGGTTGGTGTAGAGCACGACGTAGCCGCGCGCCGCCAGCAGTTGAAATTCGAGGTAGAACGATTCGCCGTAGAGCGCGTGCGGTCCGCCGTGAATCTCCAGAATCAACGGGTACTTGCGCGCCGGGTCGAAACCGGCCGGCGTAATGACCCAGGCGTCGAGCTGCTGGCCGTCGGGCGCGGCGTAGGTGTGCTTCTCCGGCGCGCGGAGCGTGACTTCGGCAAAGAGCGCGGCGTTGCTCTCGGTCAGCCGGCGCTCATCGCTGGCGAGCGCCGGCTGACCGGCGCTCGCGGCGAGCTCGCAGGCGAAGATGTCAGCCGGCAGCGTGCCGCTGCTGGCCGCGAAGGCGAGGCGCCGGCCATCGGCCGAGCGCGTGACGTTGGTGAGCTGCCGCGCGCCCGCGAGCAGCAGCGTTTTCGCGCCATCCGCCACCGCGATTCGCAGCAGCGGCGCGGCGCCCGCGTCGCTGACGAGGCAGAGGAGCGCCGCGCTGTCGGGCATCCAGAGCGGGCGCGCGGGCGGCACGCCGTAGCGCGCGTCGGTGCCGATGCCGGAACCGACCGGCCGGTCGAGCGCGGCGGTGAGATTGCGCGGCGGCGCGCTGCCGTCGGCCGGCGCCAGCCAGAGACCGGTCAACGTCGTCGGGCCGTAGCGGGGATCGTTGTCGTGGCCGGTGTAGGCGAGCCACTGGCCATCGGGCGAGAAGGCCGGCATCGCGCAGGGGCCGGTCGTGCGTGTGACGCGACACGGTTCGGCTGGCTCATCACCGGCTTCGCCCACCGGCACCGTCCAGACATCGCTCTTGTTGTCGTAGTCGCGGTCGTCGTGGCGGGCCGAGATGAAGGCCAGCGTGCGCCCATCGGGCGACCAGGCAGGCGCACTATCGTTGTAGTCGCCGAACGTGAGCTGTCGCGCCTCGCCGCGTTCCTGGCCGCGCACCGGCACGACGAAGAGGTGCCGCCGCCGGTCGTCGAAGACGCCTTCACCGTCCTGTTTATGCTTCAGCCGGTCAATCACACGCACATCGCTCTTGCGCTCAGAATCGTGCTTGTCAGCAGACGCCGGCCGCACCTGGCTGGTGCAGGCGATGCGCGTGCCGTCGGGCGACCATTGCGGGTCCGTCGCACCCTCGTCTAAAGCTGTCAGCGGCCACGCTTCGCCGCCACGCGCGCCGATCAGCCAGACCTGCGCTTTGGCCGCGCCATTCCGCTTCGCCAGGAACGCCAGGGTCTGCCCATCGGGCGACCAGCGCGGCGCGGTGTCGTTCGGGCCGGCGGTGAACGCGCGCGGCGGCGTTGCGCCATCGGCCGGGGCGAGCCAGATGCGCGAGCGGTAGGCGTCGGCGTCCCGATCGATCGTCGTGCGGACGAACGCGACCGT
>DASUBC010000138.1:0-2270 GCA_035763465.1 Thermomicrobiales bacterium | reverse complement strand
CCTTCGCCGCGTGCGGCGAGGTGCTGGCCAGCATCGCTGCTGGCGGACGGCTGGAGAAGTAACAACCATTGCCGGCCGATGGTGAAGCGTTGTCCAGCGCCTTCGGCAGTATTAACAGACTCGCCAGCCGTACCGAGCAGTGCGGCCAGCGCGTCCGCTCCCGCCGCCAGGTCCGCCGTGACCACCGTCAACCCTGTCACCCGTGTGACCGGCAGCCGGTGACGCGTCGCGTCGCCGCCCGGCACGCGCAGGTCGCGCGGCGTGACATCTTCAATCACGAACGGCAGCGCCGGGTGGCTGTTACCCCGCCCAAGCATCGCCGACCGCCAGACGAGGCGTTCGCCATCGGGCCGCAGCCGCCCGCCGTCCTCCGGCCCCTGCGGTTGCAACCCGTGCGACCGCATTGCCGCGCAATCGGCGGCGAGGTCGCTCGATAGGAGGGCGTAGTCCACCAGGCCATCGCCCTGCGCGCCGCGCGACCACCAGCGGTGCTCCTGTGGGCGGTCCGGCTCGAAGAAGGCAATTAACTCGAAGTAGGTCCCATCAGCAAAGGAAATAAGCGCGTTATGCGTCGTGCCGGCCGCGTGTGTGCCGCCCGGCGTCACGGTGAAGCCAGCTCGCTCGTAGTCCGCCGACGCCTGCGCGAGGTCACGCACCAGAATCACGATATGGTCAATCGCCCGCAACATGCCGAACCACCTCCCGCTCTACGTTGCCGACCCAGCTCACCATACTCGCCTCCCTCTCCCGCACGGCGGGAGAGGGGTCGGGGATGAGGGCCGTACTTACCCCTGACAAACCTCAAACGCGGCCCGCAGCGCGGCGACCGGCTCGCCGCGCGGGATGAACTCCTGGCCGATATAGCCGTCATAGCCGGTCTCACGGATCGCGCGGACGATCGCGCGATAGTTCAACTCCTGGGTCTCGTCGAGCTCGTTGCGGCCGGGATTGCCCGCCGTGTGGTAATGCCCGAACGCGGCATGATGGTCGCGGATGGTGCGGATCACGTCGCCTTCCATCACCTGCATGTGGTAGATGTCGTAGAGGAGTTTGACACGCGGCGAACCGACCAGTTCACAGACGCGCAGCCCCCAGGCAGTGCGGTCACACTGGTAGTCGGGGTGATTGACCTTGCTGTTCAGCAGTTCTACGGCAAGCGTCACACCCGTGTCCTCGGCCGCCAGCGCCACGCGGCGCAACCCCTCGGCGGTGATTTCCGCGCCCTGGTCGTCGGCCAGCCCATTTCGGTTGCCGCTGAAACAGATCAGGACGGGAATGTCCCACTGCTCCGCGACTTTGAGGTTCGCCAGTATCTCGCGCTCGATGCGGTCGTGGTTCTCACGCCGGTTCAGGCCATCAGTCAGCGATTCGTGACCGCGCGTCGAAACAATCGTCAGGCCATGCTGGCGAATGAGCGGCCAGTATTCCGGCTCCGCCAGTTCAATCCCGGCATACCCAATTTCCGCCGCCGCCAGCACCAATTGTTCGGGCGTCAGCGCGCGGGGAGTCAGACACCACCAGGCGACCGCCTGTTTCATTATTCATTGCCTCCGAGGGGCTAACGAGGTCAAAGGTCTGAAGGTCGAAGGCCGAAAGTCTCTTGCGCTGAGGCAGTGACTTGCCTCCAACCAGTGTATATAGACCGCCCACAGCGTTGACCACAGCGACTTTCGACCTGCCGACCTGCGACCTGCGACCCGTCTATCCATGCCGCGCCACCAGCGGGTCGGCGTGGCGATGGACCAGTTTCCAGCCGCCCGCTTCCAGCCGGTAGATGTGCGTTACGCGCTGGCTGCGCCGGGCGAGGTGTTCCAGCACCACAGTACAGGCCAGTCCTTCGGTCACCAGCAAGGCCAGATGCTCAAGGCGCGATATGTCCATCGGCACCCCCTGACCGACCCACCACTCCCAGCGCGCCTTCACCGCCTCCCAGCCGCGCTCGCTGCCGCCGCGCGCGTTCATCGTCGTCACATCGCCGGCGCGCGACCAGAGGGCAAGGAATTCGTCCAGGGCGGCGGGGTCGTTGTGCAGCCGCCGAAATGCCGCGTAGAACTGCGCCTCGACCGCGCGCACGGCATTCTCCAGCTGTGGGTCGTTCCTCATTGACGTTCATGCCTTTCCTTCGCACATTGGACCGGCGCGGTCGCCCCACCGGTCCGATCTTCGGCGCCCTGCCGCTCACGTTTGGGGAATCATGCCACAGGTTGCGCGCGATGCAAGTCGAGTCGGGCAGACAGGCAGGCGGGCAGTCGGGCAGTGGGTTCTCCTCA
>DASUBC010000137.1:0-38678 GCA_035763465.1 Thermomicrobiales bacterium | reverse complement strand
CATCGGCAATCCTCCATCCTGGCTCCTGGCGGCGCCCTTACGAATCAGGACGTTCCGGTGCAGGCGATCGTTCCCGCGCAGGCCCACTGCACCGGTATCGCGTGGTTTGCCGGTGCTTGCATCCGGCCTACCGCGTAGGTATACTTCTGTCCGACGATGGGCTGTCGTCTAACGGTAGGACGTCTGACTCTGGATCAGAAAGTTGGGGTTCGAATCCCTGCAGCCCAGCCACTCGTTTCGTAAGCAGGGCAACGATTTTTTGCAGGGCCACCCCGCGCGGGGTGGCCCTCGTCATGGCTGGATGTAGCCAACCTCTGCGGTGTGCGCTGCTGCCACCTCGCGCCAGCGCGCCACAGGGCAACGGAGGGTTCTGGCCGCGCGGTGAACGACCGCGTACTGGCGTTGTGCATCAATCGCATGACTCCTTTCTCGGCGGGCGCCACATCACAACAGACCGCAGTGTAGCTACTTGCCGACCCAGCAGGAGGTCTACATATAAACTCGGCGGGCGCGCCGAGCCGGAGCGGATGGGTTTTTCAGCCAATACCACTGCTTGAGGACGAAGGACAGTTGCCACTGATCGAGGATGCCGTACACTGCTGGCGGAGGGGGCGACCCGCCCCTCCGCCAGGGCAGTGGCATTCGGGGCACGCGCTGGCGTCCTGATACCCCGGTTTCAGCAGGGGCAGCCACGTTACCGCCGGCACAGCAGCTCGCGGCGCGCTATGCCTGTAGCGCGTAGGCGATAGCGTCGGCGATCGTGAGCGCGCTGCCAGCTGCGAACTGTGCGGACCAGGTCGCCTCACCGAGCGCGCGGCGCGCGACGGCGGCCGTCTGGTCGATCTCGGCGCTCTCGGCGGCCGCGCGGACAAGCCCGAGACGGGCTTGTATCTGGTGTGCAGCGCCCAGCAGATGCGCCGCGCGCTCCATGCGTCCCCCGGTCGCTGCGGCAGCAGCCAGCCGCTCCAGCACGGCGGCGATCCGGCGCGGATCGTTCAGGCTGCTGCTCAGTGCGAGCGCTTCTTTCAAGTATGCGTCAGCACGTTGCAGATCGCCCTTGCGGCGGGCCACGTTGCCCAGGTTGGAGAGCTGAACCGCGACCGAATCGGCGCGACCCGCCCGCCTGGAGAGGACCAGCGATTCCTCCAGCGATGCGGCGGCGCGTTCAAGATCGCCCATATAGTACCAGGCCGCGCCGAGATTGCTCAGCGAGCGCAAGAGCGCCTCCGGGTGGTCAATCGCGCGGGCCAGCTGGACGCACGATTCCCAGATCGCGACGGCGCGCGAGAACTCCGCATAATCGTAGGCCACACCGGCTAGCAGGATGCGGACGTTCACCTCTCCCGCTGTGTCGCCCGCCGCGCGGTAGAGGGCGATGCTCTGTTCAAACAGCTGTTCTCCACGCGCGCGATCGCCCTGCCCACAGAGCAACATGCCGCCCGCCTCGCAGAGGCGGGCGCGGACGCGGCACGGCGCGGCGCTTACGCCGCGGCGGGTCAGCGCATGTTCCACCCACTCCCGTCCTTCGCCGACGTAGCCCCGTAACAGCCAGAAGCGACCGAGGGCGCCAGCGAGACGCATCTCTGTGTCCGCCTGTGGCTGCGTGCGCGCCCAGGCCAGCGCCGCTCGCAGGTTGTCGTGCTCGGCTTCGAGTCGTGGGAACCAGGTCGCGCGCCCAGGCCCGGTCAGCTCGGGCGTGGCCTGCTCGGCAAGCGCCAGGTAGTACGCCGCGTGCCGGCCAGGCAGTACCGCCGCCTCCGGATCGCCGGCCAGCCGTTCGGCGGCGAACTGGCGCAGGAGTTCGTGGAGGGCGTAACGACCCGTCCCGCCCAGGCTCAGCAGCGACTTGTCTACCAGCCGGACCAGGGTGGTGGCCTGCGTGCCGGCTACCTCGTGGGCCGCAGCACGGTCGAAGCTGCCCTGGAAGACCGCCAGGCGCGCCAGTGCGCGTTGCTCACCAGCGGTCAATAAGTGCCAGGTGTACTCGAAGGCTGCGCGCAAGCTACGGTGCCGGTCGGGCAGGTCACGCGTGCGCGCCGCCAGGAAGTCGAGGTCGGTCTGGAGCGCATCGCCGATTTCGTCTGGCGCATAATGCTCGACCCAGGGCGCGGCCAGCTCGATGCCGAGTGGCAGGCCGTCGAGCAGCCGGCAGAGCCGCACCGCGCCCGCCAGCTCACGCGGGTCCTGACCCCAGCCGGGCGATCGACGGCGTGCATGGTCGAGAAACAGGCGCACCCCGGCATGGCCCGCCGGGTCGGGGACATCGCCGGCCGGGACGGCGAGCCCGCCCAGGCGTCGCAGCGCCTCTCCGCCGATGCCGAGTGGCTCGCGCGACGTGGCCAGCACACGCAGCGCGGGGGCAGTCTCCAGTAACATACGCGTGACTCCCCCGAGTTCCGGCAGGTGCTCGCAGTTGTCGAGCACTACCAGCATGGTGCGCTCGCGCAGGTGCTCGGCCAGCGCGTCCAGCGGAGCGACCTGGCGATCCATCGTCAGATCGAGCGCTGCGGCAATTACCCCTACAACCGTCGTGGCCTGGAGCGCCGGATCCTCGCTTGCCTGGACACCAGCCAGCGGCACCCACCAGACGCCGTCGCTGAAGCGCGACCGCAACGCCCAGGCGATGTCGAGCGCCAGGCGTGTTTTGCCGACCCCGCCCGCCCCGACGATCGTCACCAGGCGCGCGGCGGCGTCCGGCAGCGCGACCAGATCCGCCAGTTCCACCTCGCGGCCCAGCAGGGGGGTGAGGGCGGCCGGGAGATTGTGCAAGCGGGGCGGCAGGGTCAAGCGCGTTGGCGGGGCGCTCCGCAGCGCCGGATCGCCGGCCCGGATGCGCTCGGCCAGGCGGGCCGTCTCGTCACCCGGTGTGACGCCCAGGTCATCGCGCAGGACCGCGACGCAACGAGCGTAGGCGGCCAGCGCGGCGGCCTGGTCCCCGCCGGCGGCCAGCGCGTGCATGAGTTGGCGGTGGGCGGCCTCGCGCCAGGGATCGAGCGCCAACTGCCGCGAGGCCGCCACCGCCGCCTCGGCCGCACGGCCGGCGGCGCGATACCACTCGGACAGCGTCTGGAGAACCCTGAGCGCTTGCTCCCGCAGCTCCTCGCGCTTGAGCAGCAACCATTCCTCGAACGCCTCACAGCCCGGCAGAGCGAAGCCCGCCAGCAACTCACCCTGATAGAGGGTGGCGGCCTGTTCGAGATCGGCCGGCTCGGCGCTGCCGGCGAGCCGCACGAACTCTACTACATCGACCGCAGCGGCCTCGGCACGCCACTGCACCGTGGCGCGGCTCGCCCGTACCGGATCGTCGCCGTGTGCGAGCGCGGCACGCAGCCGAACGAGGGCCTGCGTCAGGTTGCGCAGCGCGTCGGCCTCCGGCAGATCCGGCCAGAGCAGGCCGGCGAGCTTGCTGCGGCGATGCGGACGGCCGCACTCGATCGCCAGGTAGGCGAGGAATGCCTGGACTTTGGCGCGCTGAAAGCCGGTGACTGGCGCGGCAGCGTAGCTGACCTGGAAGGCGCCCAGGAGCGTCACTGTGTACCCCATCTCCCCAACCTTTACCACGGCGGATGGGTAGCGAACCTGATCGGAGTCGCCCCATTGTCGGCCAGGATCGCCGCTGGCGCAAGGGCTGGCGATCGCATGGGCTGAACGCGCGGGCTGTGATCGCAGTGCGGTCGCACAGCGGTCGCAGTGCGCTCGCAGTCGCACCCTAGGATCGAGCCAACCAACGGAGGGAAGCGGTGACGCATCGGGAGGGCCAGGACTGCGAGCAACCCCGTCGCCACGTCTTCTTGCTCACGCTGTGGCAGGAGCACACAGATGGGCAGTGGCGGGCGGCGCTCCAGCCGGCCGGTAGTACGGAGCGCCAGGGATTCGCGACGATCGAGTATCTGGCCGCCTATCTGTTGCAGCTCACCGCGCCGGGCACGCCCGACCCCGCCGGGTCCGACGCGCGCGCCTCCCCGGACGACACTTCCTAACACGCCACGCACTGGTGGCACGGTGGGCGCCGCGCGGCGCCACGACGAGCGAAAGGATCACCGGCATGGCGACGCGCGCGCCTCCCTGGGCGAAACCTGGAAACCTGTAGGGTGTGCAGACCTCGCGCGGCCAGATTTTCGCGCGCTCTAGCCATACGAGTGCCGGGAGCTGGCTCGGGATGGCATAGCCACACGATGACAGGAGAGCGACTGTCAGCTGTCACGCCCATATTGTGACGCCATCGGCCCTCAGCGGGGGCGACTAAAGGAGTGACGCGTGGACAAACATCTGGTAGCGTCGGTTCACACGGCGAAGGATATTGTGCGAGGACGTGCGGCACAGCCGGGCAGGGCACTCCGTGGCCTGCTCCTCATAGCGTTGATCCTCTCCCTGATTGGCCTCACCCACCCCACCACTATCGCTGCCGCCGGCCCTGATATCGTCGTCAATGGCGGCTTTGAACAGCCGGCGATACGCAATGGCAACTTCCAGCAACTCACCACGATCCCTGGCTGGGCCTTGTCTGCGGGCACCGCAATTGAAGTGCAGAACCACGCCGCCGGCGCCCCGTTCGAGGGCAATCAGTTCGTGGAACTGGACTCAAACGCTTCGAGCGGCATCTACCAAAACCTGGCGACCGTGGCAGGCGCCACCTATTTCCTGCAATTCGCCTTTTCCCCCCGGCCGGGGACGGCGGCGACCGACAACCGGCTCGAAGTTCTCTGGGGCGGGACCAGCCTGGGGATCATCGAGGGCGGGGCTGGCGGGGCGCAGACCGCGTGGAAAACCTACAACTTTGCGCTCGTCGCAACCGGCGCCACGACGCGCCTCGATTTCCGTGACCGCGGGATTTCGAATTCGCTTGGCACGTATCTCGACGCCGTCAGCGTGCGGGCCAACGACGCGCCCGTCGCCGACGCGCACGGCCCTTACCACGTCAACGAGGGCGCCACTCTGGTACTCCAGGGCACAGCGACCGACCCTGAACCGGGCACCGGGCTGAGCTACGCCTGGGATCTCGACAACAACGGCACCTTCGAGACGCCGGGCCAGACGCCGACGTTCTCGGCCGTCGGCCTGGATGGTCCGAGCAGCCAGATCGTCCGCTTGCAAGTGTGCGACGGCTACGGCGCCTGCGGGGCGCCGGTGAGCGCGACCGTGTTCATCGACAACGTCGCGCCGCAGGCCAGCGTCTCCAATAATGGGCCGGTCTCTATTGATGAGGCCCAGACGCTCGCCTTCAGCCTGAGCAATCCTACCGACCCCTCGCCCGCCGACGCGGCGGCCGGGTTCCACTACGCCTTCGCCTGCGACGGCACGCTCGACGGCGCGACCTACGCCGGAAGCGGCGCCACCGCCGCGACGACCTGCACCTACCCTGACGGCCCGAGCGGGCACACGCTGCGTGCGCGCATCATTGACAAGGACGGCGGCTTCACCGAGTACCTGCTGACCGTGTCGGTCCTGAATGTCGCGCCGACCGCTACCTTCAGCGCCTCCTCTCCGGTCGCGGAGGGCAGCACGAGCCAGCTCGCGCTCGCGAACGCCTCGGACCCCTCGCCCGACGACGTGGCGGCCGGCCTGCACTACGCCTTCACCTGCGAGGCGACCCTGCTCGGCGACGGAACCTACCTTGGCGGGGCGACCTACGCGAGTACGGCGGGCAACGCCGCAACGACGACCTGCGGCTATCCGGACGGACCGAGCGACCACACCGTCGCGGCCCGCATCATTGACAAGGACGGCGGCTTCACTGAGTATGCCACCGTGGTTCACGTCAACAACGTCGATCCCGTCGTGACCAGCGTGCAGGCGAGCGCGGCGACGATCAATGAGGGTGACAGCATCACCCTGATGGGGACCTTCAGCGACCCCGGCACGGCGGATTCCTTCACCCTCACCGTCAGCTGGGGCGATGGGACCACCCCTGACAGCGTGCCGCTGGCAGCCGGGGCGACGAGCTTCACCCTGGGCCACCAGTACCGCGACGACAACCCGACGAATACCCCGGCGGATGCCAACACGATCGTGGTGACCATCACGGATAAGGATGGTGGCTCAGGGATGGGGGACACCACCGTGACCGTGAACAACCTGCCTCCGTCGCTGACGATCACCGGCCCGGCCGCAGGGACGCTCTACCCGGTGAATACCACTGTCTCCCTGGCGACCACGATTACCGACGCGGGGGTCGAGGACACAGAGACCTGCCGGGTCGTGTGGGATGACGGGTCGCTGCCCGAGACGACTCCGGCGTCATGCCCCACAAGCCACACCTTCACCACCGCCGGCGTCTACACGATCCAGGTGACGGCGACCGACGATGACACCGGGTCGGATACGCAGTCGGTGATGATCATCGTCTATGACCCGAGCGCCGGCTTCGTGACCGGCGGCGGCTGGATCAACTCGCCGGCCGGAGCCTACCAGGCCGATCCCACCCTGACCGGCAAGGCGACCTTCGGCTTCGTTTCGAAGTACCAGAAGGGGGCGACCGTCCCAACCGGCCAGACCGAGTTCCAGTTCCAGGCGGGTACCTTCGCCTTCCACTCCGACGCCTACCAGTGGCTCGTCATCTCGGGTGCGAAGGCGCAGTACAAGGGCACCGGCTCCGTCAACGGCGTGAGTGGCTACGGCTTCCTGCTGACGGCCACCGACGGCGACCAGCAGGGTGGTGGCGGGGTAGACAAGTTCCGCATCAAGATCTGGGACACCGCCAGCAACACCGTGGTCTACGACAACAACTACGGCGGATCAGACGACATTGACACTGCAAACCCGCAAGCCCTCGGCGGGGGCAGCATCGTCATCCACAAGTAGCCAATAGGCCGAGATACTCTTGGGGGCGGGGCCGGTGGCCCCGCCCCCGGATTTTGGCAGCCTGGAGCGCCCGGCGAGACACCCGCCGGGCTTTGCGCGTGGCGGTGGCGTAGCCGCAGTGCAGGCAGGTAGGACGAAGGCAGGTGACAGGAGCGTTGGCTGTTATGCTTGGACGTGCGGCATGACCCGCTCGGCCAGCAGGCGCATCGTCTCCTCGTCGTTGGCATCAAGCGTCTCGACAATGAAATACTGTACCCCGGCATCCACGAGCGCGCGATAGTGGGCGACCGCGCGCTCCGGTGTGGCGGCGAGCGCGAAGCCAGTCCAGGGTCCGGCGAAACGCCGCGCGATTCCCTCCGGGAAATAACGGGCCACCTTGGTGGCCAGCTGCGCCTCGTCCTCCGCCAGCAGTAGCCAGCCGGTGAAGTGTGTCCGGAGGACTGCGGCTTCGTCCCGCCCTTGCTCCTGACAACGGCGGCGCAAGGCGGCAAGCTTCCGCTGGATACCGTCGGCGGTCGCCGCGCCGCTCACCAGGCCGAAACTGCTCACACTACACGCGTCGGCGTACTGCGCCACCTGCCGCAGGGTCACGCGCTCGCCCCCGCCGCCGATCAGCAGTGGCGGCCCTGGGCGCTGGATTGGCAGTGGACTGATGCGCGCGTCCGCGACACTGAAATGCTGCCCGCAGAAGGAGAACGGCGCGTCGCCCCATGCGCCCCGGATAATGACGAGCGCCTCCTCTAGCGCCGCCTGGCGCTCCGGTGTCGGCGAGAAGGGGAGACCGAAGGCGGCGTATTCGCCGGCATCCCAGCCACAGCCGACCCCGAGGATGAGCCGACCGCCACTGAGATTGTCCAGGTCGGCCGCCAGCCGCGCAGTCAGGAGCGGGTGGCGATAGTGGATGCCGAGGACGTTGGTGCCGAGGCGGATGCGCGTCGTCGCCGTCGCCAGCGCCGCCAGGTGGATCCAGGGGTCCGGACCCCAGGCCGGGTGATCGCCTACGAAGAAAGCATCGAAGCCGAGCGTCTCGGCCAGGCGGCCAGCGGCCACCAGCTGTGGCCCCGGCTGCTCCCGTGTCTCCAGTGGGAAGACCTGGAGCGCGAAGCCGACACGGTCGCGGTGCGCTACAACCCAGGGCGCGGGTGTCCAGGGGATAGCCATCTCTCCTCCTCCATAGCTCCGCCGCGTGCATACTGTGGCGCTATTCGCGCTGCCCTGCCTATAGCGATCGGGCGACGCCATGCACAGGGCAGCATGGTGCGGGTCAGATGCCCATCAGGAGCATCGATTGCACGATTTCGCCATCGTTCCATTCCGGGTCGGTGGTGAGGGTGGCCCGTAGTTTGCGGTACCAGCGATCGGTCTCGGGATCGCGCGCATTCTGACGGTAGGTCTCCTGGTCGCGGAAGATACCGATCACCAGATATTGGCGCTCCTGCCCCTCAATGCGGAAGACGTACTCCGCGACCTGGCCCGTGCCTTCGCCTCGCACCCGCGTCCACTCCTCGCCGACCGACAGGAACTCGGTCTCCTTGCCGGGCTGTACGGTCATCCGTGCCACTGTGCCGAACATACTCTGCCTCCTTCGTTGCACGCCAGGGTGACGAACGCTCAGGCGGAAGGCGGGATGTTGAAATTCATCCGGAAGAGGTTGGTCGGGTCGTACTCCGCCTTCACCGCCTGGAGTCGCGCGAAGTTCGGGCCGTAGGCCGCGCGGACCAGCTCCTCCTTTTCCTCGCCGAAGCCGGGGAAATTTAGGTAGATGCCCTCAGAGGCGAAGCGCCGCATCGAGGCCCAGGCCCGGCGTGCCCAGGCGATGTTCGCCTCGTCCTCGGCGGGATCAGTCCAGGTTGACTCGAAGGCGACCATGAGTGGCGGCCGGCGGCCGAACGCGGTCTCGGTCGCGCCCACGCGGGTCACCGCGCCCAATTGCGGCCAGATATCCATCGTCGTGCGCGGCGAGGGGCGCTCGGCGGCGAGCGTGCAGAGCGCCAGGATCAGATCGTCGCTGAGCGTGTTGACGTAGGTCGACTTCCAGTATTGCCGCAGTCCCTTCGGGAAAAAGGGATCGAACGCGCTCTGGACCGCCGTGAAGGGCATCGGTCCGCTCAGATCGAGCAGGGGCGTGGCCAGTTCACGCAACGGGCGGACCAGCCGCTCGCCTTCCTCGACCGGGCCGGCGTAGACCCCGGCGATGATGACGATCGGCTTGCCGACCAGTTCTGGCGGGAAGCCTTCGGGGACGCTCCAGAAGACGGCCAGCGGCGAGAACTCGTCGGGGGCGGTGGCGATGAAGTCGCGCCATTGCGGGAGTACGGTGGGGGCATCCGCCAGGTTGTACATAGCGGCGCAGAGCATCACGGTCGGGCCGACGGGGTGCAGCCGGAAGGTGAACGAGGTGACGACACCAAAGTTGCTGCCCGCGCCGCGCACCGCCCAGAAGAGGTCGGGGTGCTCCTCGGCGCTGGCGTGGCGAAGCTGGCCGTCGGCGGTGACGATGTCAACCGCCAGGAGGTTGTCGAGGCTCAGGCCGTGCTTGCTGCGTAGGTGGCCCATACCGCCGTGCAGGGTCAGCCCGGCCACGCCGGTCGTCGAGACGACCCCGCCTGGGGTGGCAAGCCCGAAGACCTGGGCTTCGCGGTCGAAGTCGGCCCAGGTCGCGCCGCCCTGTACACGGGCGATGCGCGCTTGCGGGTCAATGTGGATGCCGCGCAGCTGGGAGAGGTCGATCACAAGCCCGCCGTCGTTCACCGCATTGCCGGCAACGTTGTGCCCGCCGGCCTTCACCGAGAGGACGAGCTTGTGCTCGCGCGCGAAGTTGACCGCTGCGATGACATCGGCCGCCCCGCAGCAGCGAGCGACCAATGCCGGGCGGCGGTCGATCATCCCGTTCTGAATCGCACGTTCGGTGTCGTACTCCGCATCGCCGGGCCGGATCAGCGTCCCGCGCAAACTCGCCGCAAATCCGGCGATTACCTCTTCGCCCGGTACGGGCAGCTCGTTGTTGCCATTGCCATCAAGAGGCATCGTCACGCTCCTTCCGCTACTTCGCTCAGGTGAGTGCAAACCTGCCGACCTCACAATCCTAGCGGTCAGCACGCGTGCGATCCTCGTGGATGTGTACGGAATTTGCGGGGAACGTGTACGGAAATTGTGGCGGGACGATACGGACCGCTCGTCGCGAGCGATCCGCACTCAGACCTCCCGGTGGCCCGGTGTGGCCTTCTGCACCCAGTCGGCAACCTGCGTGCGCGACGTGACGGCCAGTTTGCCGAGGATATTGCTGACATGCGTCTCAACTGTGCGCTCGCCGATCGAGAGGGTGGCGGCGATCTCACGGTTGGAGTGGCCGCGCGCCACGAGCGCGGCGACGTCCTGTTCGCGCGCGGTCAGCGTGGCGGCGTGCCGCCGGTTTGCGCGGGACGCTTCGCGAGGCACGCCTTGAGCAACCTGCGCCAGGAATCCCGCGCGCAGCGGTCCATCTGGAAGCGTGGCCGCAAGCTCCTCCACGATCTCCCACGCCAGACGATATTCCTTCCGCGCCGCCTCCTGCCTCGCCCACGCGGCGTAGCAGCGGCCTAGCGCTGCGTGGCTGCGCCATACCAGGGGCCGATGTCCGCGCGCATCGGCCCCCCGGATCGCCGCGCGCAAGGCCGCCTCCGCTTCGTCGTGCCGGTCGAGCGCGGCGAGCGCCCGGCCGCGCAAGAGTGCCAGCAGCGGGATATCCCCCTCGCTCGTCAGGTTGATGGCCCGCGAGAACAACTGGTCGAGGATGGCGAGTGCGCTGTCGGAATCACCTTGCGCGAGCGCGAGCGCGGCCCGCGCAGCCCAGACGCGCCGCTGCCCGAGCGTGCGCATCGGCAAGTCGGACGCGAATGACGCCAGCAGCGCCCCCGCCCCGGCGTGGTTGCCCTGCTCTGCACGAAGTTCGGCCCAGAGGGCGGCGGCGAGCGCGACGAAGTGCTGCGAGCCACTCGCACGCGCCAGCGCGTGTGCCTGGCTGAGGTGATCGTCTGCCGCAGCCTGAGCGAGGAGTCCGGCGAAGATGACACCGTGGGTGCTTTCGCCAGCGGTCATCCACTCACCATGTTCGATCTCCGTGGCAATTGCTAAGCCTTCGCGGGCGTGGTCGAGCGCGCTGCCGTACTGGCCGCGATGGGTGTACCAGACGGCCAGTTCGAGCAGGGCATACGCCTCGCCCGCGCGCCAGCCGATGTCGCGCGCCAGCGCGAGCGCCTCGGTTGCTTCCGCCACGACCGCGTCCGGGGCGACACCGGGCGCAACGACGACGGTGTCGAAAACAAAGCCGCCGCCCTGGAGCAGCATCGTGGCCAGGGTCGAGGAAAGCCCCTGCTGATCGCCAAGGTCGCGATACAGCGCGGCGGCGCGCTCATACCGCCGCCGCATCTGAGGAATGTCGCCCGCGATGTCGCTGACCGTGCCGAGAAGATCGGTCGCCCGCGCGACACCAGAACGATCGCCGCTGCGCTCGAAGATCGTGAGCGCGTCCTGGAGGGAGCGTTCGGCCTGATCGACCTGCTCGGTGTTGAGGCGCCAACCGCCTACCTCGGCCAGGCTCTCGGCGAGCAACTTCGGGTCGTCGATCTCGCGCGCCAGCGCCAGGGCTTGCTGGAGGTATTCGCCCGCGCGCGCGTAATCGTACCCTGCCCAGAGTCCGCCGAGATCGAGGAGCGACTGCCATTCGGCGCGGCGCTCGTCGTTGGACCGCGCCGCCGCCAGCGCGGCCTGGTGATCTGCCAGGGCAGCCGCGAATTCGCCCAGCAGACCGAGCGCCTGGCCGCGCTGGCGGTGCAGGCGCCAGGGCGGGGCGATCGCCAGGTGGCGCGCCGCGTCGAGCGCCCTGGTGAAGTGCTCGGTGGCGGCGCGGGGCGCGGAGAGCGCCAGCGCCTGCTCGCCCGCACGCCCCCCATACTCCAGCGCTTTGACCCAGTCCTCGCCCGCCGCGAAATGGTCGGAGAGATCGGCGAGCACCTCCTCAGCCCTGGTCGCGTGGAGCTGCTCCAGCGCCTCGCCGATGGCGCGGTGGAGGAGTCGGCGTTCGCGGGTGAGCAGCGCCGTGTAGATCGCCTGTCGCGTGAGCGCATGGCGGAAGGCGAAGTGGTCCGCAGACTCCTCGACGACGAGCTGCGCGGCGATCAGGGGTTGCACGAGCGCAATCAGGCGCGCTTCCTCGGCGCCCGTGAGCGCTTGCAGCACCGCGAAATCGAAACGCCGCCCCGCGACTGCGGCCAGATGCAGCAGGTGTGTCTCTTCCGCGCTGAGGCGAGCGATGCGCCGCAGCACCGCATCCTGGACGCTGCGCGGGATTTGCAGCTGCGCCAGGTCGCGCCGTTCCCAGCGCTGGCCGCTGCGGAAGATGTCTCCCCCGGCGATCAGCGAGCGAATGACCTCCTCGATGAAGAAGGGATTGCCATCGGTGAGGTCGCAGATTGCTTGCAGGAAGCCGGCGCGGATCGGCTGTGGCTGCTCGAAGATCGCCCGGAGCAGCGCATCAACTTCGGCGGGCGCGAGGCACGGCAGCGTCATCTCGGCGAGCCGGCGCTCCCGGTCGAGGAGCGCGAGCGCGTGGCGCAGGTTCGGGGTGATCTCGTCACTGCGGTAGGTGAGCAGGAGGACGATCGGCTGGGCGGCCAGTCCGCGCGCGAAGGCTGGCAGCGCGTCGAGGCTGGCGTCGTCGCTCCAGTGCAGGTCTTCGATAATGACGAGCGCCGGACGCCCGTGGCTGCGCCGCGTGATGTACTGGACGAGAGCCTGGGCGAGCAGGTGTCGGTCCTGCTCGGGTGCGCTCGGAGCGGCGAGAACGGTGGGAGACAGAAACCGGGCGAGTTCGGGGAGCAGTCGTGCGAGCTGCGCGGCGTTGGGGGTGAGGGCGGCGGTGATCGCCTCAGGCGTTTGTTGGGCCAGGTCGGCGCGCACGAGATCGCGCAGCGGCGCATAGGGAACCACGCGATCGGGCTCGAAGCAGCGGCCCTCGCAGACCAGCATGTCCCGGGCAGCGGCGCGCGTGCGTAGCTCGGCGACGAGCCGCGACTTGCCGATGCCTGCCTCGCCAGTGAGCGCGAGCGTTTGTCCGTGTCCTGCGGCGACGGTATCCAGCACGGTGTCAAGCGCGGCTAGCTGCGCGCCCCGCCCAATGACGACCGGGCAGACTGTCGGCTGCTGCAATGCTGGGGACATCGCCGTGCCTCGCCCTTGTATGCCAGCCTCGGGTCTCCCGTGAGTATACGACGAAGCGGCGCAGTCGAGGAGGTAGCCTGTTCACACACCTTGTAGCGAGGAACAATGGGGGGTTCGCTGCAATATGGCAACCCCTCGCCGTTGTTCGTGCCAGAAAGCCGTACCTGACAGTACCCGACATGGAATACCATGTGCGAGCAGCGCGCTCGTGGTGCGGGCAGCGACGCTCATTCAGCCGTTGCGGCCGCCCACTCCGCCTCGAGGCGATGCAGGCTCCCCCACTCACTTGCTACTCGCCAGTGACAATATCGAGCAGCGAGCGTCTCTATCCACGTGAGCGCCTGACCAACTGCCGGTTTCCCGCACGGGGAGCGGCAATGGCATGGAACTTGCAATTAGGAAGCGCGGCGATCAAGTCCGCCGTCGCGAACAGCTAACGGGCCGGCAGGGAGCGGCCAAGGGTTCGACCACTCGGACAACTCGTGACGACGGCGGCGACGACGCGCGGGCAGTATTTGGGCACCTATGTCCGCGCTGAGCCAGTGGTGCAACCGGCCGACGCATTGACGTCTGCCGGTTTTTGTTGTCCGTGCTGATGAGGCACAGGGCAACAGGGTCGGTGGCGTAAAGGATGGGCGGCGCTAGCGGCATTGGGATGCGGTGTCCGTCATTCGTTGCGCTAGCGGGGACATTCTGTACCGTACTGTGGCTGCTGCTCCACCAAGCGGGAAGGCACCGTCGGCCCGCGAATAGTGGCTAACGCGCAATAACGAAATACCCGTGCCCTGCCGGTGAGGATGCTGTCCTCGCCTAGCTACCGCATTGCGCCGCAGGGCTGCCTTCTGAAGCAGAGGAATGGCGGCATGGTCGTAAAGGCTCGCCGGACGGCGGTTATCGCCCCACTAGCGGCGGGGGGCATCGCGCTGGTCGCGCTGGGACTGTATCCACTGGTGCTGGCTGCTGCCAGCCTCTTCGCGCCGCGCCACCAGCGTGCAAAGACCGCCCCTGCGACGCGATTCGCGCTCCTGATCCCCGCTCACGACGAGGAGCGCGTGATTGGCCAGCTATTGAGGAGTATTGCCGCGCTGGACTACCCGCCAGCGCTGTTTGCGACTCATGTCGTTGCAGACCATTGCCGCGATGAGACCGCCGCCATCGCGCGGGACTTCGGTGCACGGGTCCACGAACGGAGCGATCCGGCCGCGCCGGGCAAGGCGCGTTCACTCAACTCACTCCTTGACCAGCTTGATGCTGCCGGCAACGACGCGGTCCCCTACGACGCCATTGTGGTTCTCGACGCTGATTCCACGGTCGCCCCGGATCTGTTGACCGTCCTGGCAGCAGCAGTGCAAGGAGGGGAAGCGGTCATCCAGGCTCGGGTTGATATCGCCAACCCAGACGAGTCCTGGGTCAGCGGTTTGCGCGCCATTGCGTACTGCTGCGTCGCGACACTCCGCCCCCTCGGCCGTAGCACGCTTGGCCTATCGGCTGGGCTGCGCGGCAACGGGATGTGCTTTGCGCGCGAGGTCGCCGCCCATTATCGGTGGGAACCGGACGCGCTGGCCGAGGATCACGAACTGCATAGCCGGCTAGTGGCGGATGGCTACCGCGTCGCGTTCGCCCCCACCGCCCGTGTTCAAACCTGGATGCCCGCCTCGCTGGTGGCCGCGCGCAGCCAGAACGAGCGCTGGGAACGCGGGCGGCTGGACGCGCTACGCCGCTACACGCCACACCTCCTCCACCAGGGGCTGCAGCAACGGTCGTGGGCGCCTATTGACGGGGCGCTAGAACTGCTCATTCCACCCTTCACGATTGCGGGCGGGGGCGCCGTTGGGCTTGTCGCACTAGGGGCACTGCTCGGTTCACTCACGGTTATCGTGCCGGCCGGCCTCGCGCTGCTCGCCCAGGGTCTCTATATCCTGCGTGGGCTGACACTCCTGCCAGCACGCTCGCCGCGCTTCTATCTATCGCTGCTCTGGGCCCCAGTATTCATTGTCTGGAAGTTTCCGGTATACCTCGGGGCTGCCCTCCGCCGGGGCAGCACGCCCTGGTTGCGAACAGCCCGGTAACCGGGCACGGAAGGAGCGTGCCACCCGCTGGATACCGCTGGCCACCACGGAGGAGGGAGAATGGACGCGCATCTTCTGCATAGACCGCGCCAGGCCGCAGGACTGTTCGGGGCGGCGGCGCGCACCGGCACTGATCTGCTCCTGATTGGCATAGGCTTCTGGCTTGCCTACATCATGCGCTACCAGGCTGGCCTGGGTGGTTCAGTGGATCAGGAGGATTTCCGCCACTTTCGCGACTTCCTACCGGTGGCGCTTCTGCTGAGTGCGCTCGCTATCGGTCTCTTTGCAGTCCGGGGGGGTTACCGGCTCACCGGCTGGTCTCGTCCGCGTGACGAAGTCCGCTTGATCGCCAGCAGCCTCCTGAGCGCCTTCGCGCTGTTGATTGTCTTTGTCTACTACTCGCAGGAGTTCTCGTTCTCGCGGCTGATCTTTGTGTATGCCTTTGTGCTGGATCTGGTTCTCCTGACCGCCCGCCCACTGGCGCGGATCTGGCTGGAGCCCTGGATGCAGGCGCCGCGCTATCAGGTTGATCGAGTTATAGACGTCGTGCTTGCCGTGCTCATTCTCGTCCTCGGCATTGTACCGATGCTGTTGATCGCGCTCGAACATCACCTTGCCGGCGCCACCCGGCTGGGCCAGCGCAGGAAAAAGCGTGCGGGGCACACCAAAAGCCCATCTCACCGGGCGCCATAAGACCATAGACACAAGCGATACAGGCACAAGCGGGAGACTGGTATGGCAGTACAAGTCGTGCAACAAGCGCAAGTCGAATCTGTCCGGTCGCGTGGTGGGCAACGGCTGCCCCTGCCTGTGCGCGTCGGCGCCGATCTCGCGGCGATTGCGATCAGTTTCTGGCTCGCCCACTTCCTGCGCTACCAGGAGCGGATCGGCGGCCCGGTTGGCAGCGATGACTTGCGACCTTTCAGCAGTTTCCTGCCGATTGTGGTCTTGCTCGCGAGCATTCTGCTCACGATCTTCGCCTGGCGTGGCATCTATCGCCTGCCCCGCTGGACCGGCTTCCTTGATGAGGCGCGGCTCGTCATTGGGAGCGTGATTATCAGTTTCAGCTCCCTGAGCGTCATCGTTTTCTATGGACGCCATTTCTTCTTCTCGCGACTGGTTCTCCTCTATGCGCTGATCTTCTCCATGCTGCTGCTCACCAGCACGCGTCTCGCCTGGCACAACTTCCGGGCCTGGATGCGCGCCCGTCGCCGCTGGGTTGACCGGGTGCTGGTCGTCGGCGCCGGCCCGGCAGGAGAGCGGGTCATGAGTGCGCTGATCGGCCAGCCCGAACTCGGATACGATGTGATCGGCTTCGTTGACGATCTCACTCGGGGCGCCAGCTGGGCCATTGCCACCCAGCATGCAGTCGTGCGGCCTCGTGCACTGGGTGAGCTCGATCGTCTACCCGCACTGCTCGAAGAGCATGCCATTGATGAAGTGATCGTCGCGCTCCACCCGACTGCACACGAGCAACTGCACGAGGTAATCGAGCATTGTCGCGCCGCCCGCGTGCCCTTCATGCTACTGCCGGACCTTTGCGAACTCGGCCTCGACCGCTTTCAGGTCCATCAACTGGACGGGCTACCGCTCCTGAGTGTGGCGGACCGCAGTCTCCACGGCGGAAATCGTGTTCTCAAGCGTGGCTTTGACATTGCTTTCGCCGCCACCATGCTGCTCCTTGGCGCTCTGCCGCTTACCGTCATCGCCCTGTTCATCCGGCTCGATTCCCCCGGCCCGATCCTTTACCGGCATCGCCGTGTCGGACGCAATGGCATGCCCTTTACCTGCTACAAGTTCCGTACGATGCGCGTCGGCGCCGACCAGGAGCGCGAGCAACTCGCGCTGGACCCCCAGTACACCGGCGACCGCATTATGTTCAAGCGGAAGGACGACCCACGCTGCACGCGCGTGGGACGCTGGTTGCGCCGGACGAGCCTCGATGAATTCCCCAACTTCCTGAATGTCCTGCGCGGTGAGATGAGCGTCGTCGGACCGCGCCCCCACCTGCCGGACGAAGTCGCCCAGTACGAGCCCTGGCAGCGCCGCCGGCTGGACATGACGCCGGGGATCACCTGTCTCTGGCAGGTCAACGGACGCAGCCATCTGACCTTCACGGAGCAGACTCATCTCGACCTCTATTACGCCGAGCACTGGTCGCTCTGGCTCGACATCACCATCATCCTGCGCACCATTCCGGCCGTCCTGACCGGGCGGGGCGCGTACTAGTTGTGAATCGTGGCCGTGGTGGCGGATTCAGGCCAGGGTTCGCCGCCGCTGGTCAGACATTGTTGACGACACTGGGGGGCTGATGAGTCGTATCTGTATCGTGAGGCATTATTACTATCCCGAGGATCCACGCGGCCGGCGCGAGGCCGAGGCGCTGGCCGCAGCGGGACATGACGTCGAGGTGCTCGCCCTCCGCAAGGCCGGCGAGGCGCCGCACGACGAGGTCAATGGCGTGCGGGTACGCCGGTTGCCGGTCGAGCACCGGCGCGGCTCAGTCGCGCGCTACTGCTTTGAGTATGGCGCCTTTTTCGTCCTGGCCTGCCTGACGTTGACCTGGCGGCACCTGCGGCGTCGTTATGCCGTAGTACAGGTCAACACTATGCCCGATCTTCTGGTCTTCGTCGCGGCGCTGCCCAAACTGCTCGGCGCACGCATTGTCCTCGACATGCACGAAAGTATGCCCGAGCTCTTCCTGACCAAGTATCAGGTGGCGGCCAGTCACCCAATGGTCCGGCTGCTCGGCCTGGCAGAGCAGGCGAGCATCAGATTCGCGGATCAGGCGATTGTTTGCACACCGCAGCAGCGAGATACCTATGTGGCACGAGGCGCACGGGCGGAGAAAATCACCATTGTGCTGAATTCGGCCAATACGGCACTCTTCAGGCCGCGTGATACCGGTCCGGCTCCCTGGCGCCCCGGCGCCCCGTTCCGGCTGATTACCCACGGTCTCATTGAGCAGCGCTACGGTCACGACACCATGGTTCGGGCGGTCGCGCTCCTCCGGGAGGAGATTCCCGGCCTCACGCTCCAGATCTACGGACGAGGACAATACTTGCCCGATCTGACCGCCCTCATCCACGAACTCGGGGTCGCAGACCGGGTCCAGCTCAAAGGCTTCGTGCCCCATGAGGAGTTACTGGCGGGCATCACGCGGGCGCATGTGGGCCTGGTAGCCACGCGGCGCGACCCCTTCTGGGAACTCGCCCATACTCAGAAGATGTTTGAGTATGTCGCAATGCGGCGGCCAGTCATCATCGGTGAAACGCGCGCGGTGCGGGATTACTTCGACGATGCCTGCTTCGGGTTCTTCGTTGCCGATGACCCGGCCGACTTGGCCCGGCGCATCCTCACCCTCTACCACCACCCCGAGCGGGCGCAGTGGATGGTGGCAAGCGCGAGCCGCCGCTACCGGGAGTATTGCTGGGAACACCAGCAGCACTGCTATTGCCACGCGGTGCTCGGCGATGCCGTGGCGGCGCCGGACAGCGTGTCCGTGGCCGGTGAACACCGCGGTACTGATGTACTGCTTGGTCGAGGAATGAGTTCCGGTCCGACCCTGACCGATAGTGTAGCGCCCCTTTTCGCGACCGAGCGACCCGTCATGCAGACGATGAGCGAGGAGACAGGCACGAAGTGAGTATCAGACGCTATCTCGCCACCTTCTACCGGGGCAAATGGCTGTATCTCCCGATTCTGGCGCTGCTGCTCGGCGCGGCCGGTGTCGGCGCCTACTACCTGGCCCACTCGCAGTACGAAGCGGCCGCGCGCATCTGGGTGGAGAAGCCGGTACTCGACAACGTGCTGACACCCAATGCGCCGCCCGGCTACGTCGCGCCACCAGCGCAGCAGCAAGCCGACAAGCTCGGGCAGCTGATCCAGACTGACTCGTTCGTCGCCGGGATCATGAAGGACACTGCGGCAGCCGGCCGCCTCACCGGCAATCCAGATGAAGATCGGCGCGCCATCGCCGACGTGCGGAGCCGCCTGGGCGTGACCGCGCTCGGCTCGAACACGGTGCGGATCAGCTACCGCGATGGCGATCCGGCCCTCTGCCAGCAGACCGTCAAAAGCACGATCGATGCGTTCCTCGCCTGGAATCTTACGGCGACCGTCGAGCAGAACACCATCGAGCGGCAGTTCTACGAGAAGCAACTACAGATCTACCAGAACCAGGTCAACGACGCGGCGAAGCAGGTAGATGAGTTTCAGCAGCAGCATCCGTATCCCGACCCCGCCTCGCCGCAGTACCTGCAACTCCAGAGCCTCCAGCGCGCGCTCGACTCGGCGCGGGCGCTCTATGCGGAGACGCAGGCGAAGATCGAGCAGGCGAATGCCGCCCAATCGCTCGACGATAGCAGCCGCCAGGCGCAGTTCCAGGTGCTCGATGCACCGGCCCTGCCGGCCCATCCCTCGGCGACGCTCGGCAAGATCGTGAAGTATCTCGGCTTCGGCATCGCGGCCAGTCTCGCGCTGGTCGTCGCGGCGATTGCCCTCGCCACCTGGCAGGACACGACCCTGCGTACTCCGGATGACCTCCGCCAGCTGAGCGACGTGCCCGTGCTCGATGTTGTGCCACACCTGCGCCCTGCTCGCCGGAAGTGGCAACGCGGTCGCGCCCAGCCGGCCACGCAGCGCGGCGCAAGTCTGCCGGTGGTCGAGCCGGCCACTGGGTCTGATTGACGAGGATGCCGGCGCCACGTCATGGCACCGACGCGAGAGGAGAACGTGTGTGATCGCCTTACCGCGGCGCAAGCCAGCCCCACCAGGGAATCTCGATATCCAGTACGTCTTCCGTGACCTCTACACGCGGGTGCTTCTGAGCTGGCCGGGTGAGGAGCATGTCGTGCTCGGGGTGACGAGCGCGATCACAGGTGAGGGCAAGACAACGATTGCAACCGGCCTGGCGACGACCCTCGCCCGAGAAGGCACACTGCACGGCGGGGAACAGCGGCCGGGGGATGTCCTGCTGGTTGACTGCAACCAGGGCCAGCGGGCGGTGACGCCCGAACTGGCCGTCGCTCCGGGACCTGGACTGATCCAGGTGCTGCGCGGCGACTGCCCGCTTGACTTCGCCATTCGGCCGAGCGGCTATAACCATCTGCTGGTCTTGCCGCTAGGCGAGCCAGCCAGCACGTTCCCCCTGCTGATTCGTGGCGCCACGCTCGGCCCGGTCCTCGCCGAAATCCGGCGGAGGTTTGCCCTGAGCATTCTCGATCTGCCGGCAGTGCTCACCAGCACTGATACGCGCGTGCTCGCCGGCCTGACCGACCAGCTCCTGCTCGTTGTCCGTGCGGGTGTCACCCCGACCAAACTGGTGCGCCAGGCGCTGGACGAGCTGGCGGGAACACGCGTCCTGGGCACAGTGCTCAACGATAGCCGGCGGGACCTCCCGGCCTGGCTGGAACAGCGCCTATAAGCGGCCGTAGGCCCGGCGCCAGGGCGACCTGCCCGGCCGGACGCTACGCCGGTGAGGAGACGATCGTGCTCATCGTGGCCGGACTCGTGGTCATCTTCTGCTGTCTCGGCCTGGCGGTGCGGCGGTTTGACACCGCAGTGAAGTGGCTGATTCTCGTCGCCGTGGTGGGGCTCGTCGCGCTGGATTACGTGACGGGCATTCTGTGAGCGCAAGCACCGCCGTGCCCGGGGCACGGGAGGAGAAGGAAGGGAACTCGGCATGCTCGCGCCAGCCGCCAGTCTGTCTGTCGAGCGCCAGCGCGCCCAGTTGCGTGTCGAGCGCGGCCTGGGGGTGACGTTGTTGCTAGTCACCGCGCTCGCCTATGGCCTGCTGCTCGCCACTGGTCAGGTGGTCACCCTGCCCATCCTCATGGCGGCCGGCTGCGCGAGCCTGCTGATTGCCGCCATTATCATCCGGCGGCCAATCACCGGACTCTACTTGCTCGTTTTCGCCGCCCTCTTCGTCGAGCAATGGGGGATTGTCGGCGTCGATCCGCTCGCCTGGCGCTTGCACTTCTACGAGACCCTTTCGGGAACCTATGGCATTCCGATCTCAGCCAGCCCGATTGAGATGCTCATCCTGGTCTCTCTGCTAGCGGCGGCGCTCGCGGCCGGCCGGACTGGCGCCCGCTGGTATCACGGCGTACTCAACTGGCCGGTGGTTTTCTTTCTCCTAACGGTCGTCGCCTCGCTGGTCTGGGGCATCGTTGGACCGAACACCTACTCGACCTTCTGGTTGAACGCGGCCTGGGCCGAGTCGCGCTCCTTCTTCTATCTTGGCGCCGCCTACCTGCTAGCCGCCCAGCTCATTCACAACCGCGCCCGCCTGCGGGCCTTCGTCTGGCTCATTGTCGCGGCGGTCGGGCTGAAGAGCCTCCAGGGAGTCGAGCGCTACGTCGTCATGCGCGCTGCTGGACAGCGGCTGGATTCGATCGTCGCCCACGAGGACGTCGTCTTCTTCGCCGCCTTCTTCTTGCTCCTGAGCGCGTTCTTGCTCTTCCAGAGTGGTCGCCGGCAGCGGATCGTCATGAGCTGGTGCGCCCCGGCGGTGTTGGTCACCATGCTCGTCACGCAGCGCCGCATCGGCTTTGTCGTGCTCGCGGCAGGCTTTCTACTCCTGGGTGTGTACCTGCTACGCACGCGGCCGGCGCTCTTCTGGCGACTCGCCCCCATTGCGATCATCCTGCTAACGCTCTACACCACCGCTTTCTGGAATCACACCGGGGCAGTAGCCGAGCCCGTGCGGGCAATCCGCTCAGTCTTCGCCCCCACGATTGAGCGCGATCGCCTCTCGAATGCCTGGCGCGATCTGGAGAAGCAGAACATCGCCTACAACATACGCAACGCTCCGCTGACCGGGCTGGGCTTCGGCCGGCCCTATACGTTCCTGGTGCCTGAGCCGTCGCTGGACGCTACCGGCTTCGTCTACTGGCGCTACATCGCGCACAACGCCATCTTCTGGGTCTGGATGAAGATGGGCGTTGTCGGCTTCATCGCGTTCTGGTACCTCATCGGCTCGGCGATCGTCTTCGGTCTGGTGACCTTACGCCAGCTCACCGACGGCTACCTGAAGGCTGTCGCCCTCACTGCGGTCGGTCTCGTCGTGATGCAGGTCTTCTTTTCCTACGGCGACCTGGGGCTGACATATTCGCGGACGATGATCTTCCTGGGTGCGATGCTGGGTGTGCTCGTCCGCCTGCCGTCGCTCGATCGCGCCGTTGCTCCAGTCGCAGCAGCAGGCAAGCCAGCGGTCGCCAGTGCGCGCGTTCTGGTGGAGAGGAGGGCGGCATGACGATGCTGCGACGCACCATCGGCAACAGCGCCATCCTCCTGGCCTCGCAGGTCATTACCTGGACGGCCTCACTTGTGCTCACCGCGGCGCTTGGCTGGCGGCTCGGCGACGCCGCGTTTGGCGACCTCTACCTGGCGATGGCCTTCGGGACAATCTTCAGTGTGCTGGTCGAGTTCGGGCTGAACCAGCAACTCGTCCGCGCCGTCGCGCGTGATCCAAGCCTCGCCGGTCCGTATCTGCTCAATTCGCTAGTGATTAAAGTCGCGTTCGCCGTCCTGTCTTATGGGCTGATTTTCGCGCTCGTCATCCTGCTCGGCTACCCAGCGCAGCTGCGGCTCACCGTGATGATTTACTGCCTCATTCTCTTCTGGAACAGCCTGGCTACGTCCTTTACGGCGGTCTATCAGGCTACGCAGCGCCTCCTTTACCCGGCGGTCGGCACGATTATCGAGAAAGTGCTGGTCTGTCTGGTCGCCCTGGTACTCCTCGCGCGCGGCTACGGGATCATCGCGATGGCGGCGGTCTTTGTCGCCGGCGCGGCCGCCAACGCTATCTGGCAGGGCGCCTGCCTCGGCAAGACGATGCCGTGGACCACGCGGCTCGATGCCCATCTGGTCCGCACCCTGGCGGTGGGCGCATTGCCCTTCTTCCTCTACTGGGTGCTCGGTTCGATCTACTTCCGCATTGATACTGTGCTGCTATCCAAACTGGCGGCGCCGGCGGTGGTCGGCTGGTACGGCGCCGCCTACCGACTGTTTGATACGCTGGTCTTCCTGCCGAATATCGTCTCGTCGGCGATTCTCTTTCCCATCCTCGCGCGGCTGTCGGTCGAGTCGCGGCCTGCGCTACAGCGCGCGATGAGCAAAGGTCTCGACATCATCCTGATCATCGGTGTGCCGCTCTGTACCGGTCTCTTCATCCTGGCCGGGCCGATCATCCGCTTCATCTATCGCCGGCCAGAGTTTCTGCCCGCCGTTCCGGCGCTCCGGTGGCTGGCGGTGGCCCTCGTGCTTCTCTATATCAATTCACTCCTGGGCGTGACCCTCGTTAGTCTCAATGAAGAACGCAAGCTGACGCTGGTAGCGGGGCTGGCGACTGTCCTCAACCTTGGCCTGAACTGGCTGTTGATTCCACACTACCAGCATATCGCGGCGGCAGCGGTCACGGCCGGCACCGAAGGCTTCATCCTCTGCTACCTGTTCGCTATCATGCCCCGCGATCTCCTCGCACGCCGGAACCTCGTCGTGCTCGCGAAGACCGCACTGGCGACCGGCATAATGGCCGTCGCGTTATTCGCGTTGCACGAACTGCGCTTGCCGCTGCTCGTGCTGGTCGGAGCCATGGTCTATGGTACGGCGGGCTTTGCGCTACGACTGGCGCCGCCGGAAGACGTGCGACTGTTCCGCCAGGCCCTCCTGGCCCGCCGGCGCCCGGCTGCCGAGGCCGAGGTGACAGTCGCATGAAGGGCCTGGTGCTGGCGCTGACGCGCTATCTGACCAACCATGTGATCGCCCACGTCCCCTCATACACCGTCCGCCACGCGTGGTATCGCCGCATTGTCGGGATCGAAATCGGCGCTGGCTCGGCCCTGCTGCTGGGCCAGTATATCCACATTCGCGGCCGGTCCCAGCCAGGTAAGCGCGGGATTGTGATCGGGCGCAACACGGTAATCAACCAGGGCTGCTGCCTCGACGGCCGGGGCGGGCTGCACATTGGCGACCATGTAGATATCTCGCCGGGCGCCTGGCTGCTGACCGATGGTCACGACCTGCATGACCCGGCCTTCCCCGAAGTGCTCGCACCGATCACCGTAGGCGACTATGTCTGGATCGGCAGCCGGGCGCTGATCTTACCGGGGGTGGCGCTCGGTGAAGGCGCGGTAGTCGCTGCGGGCGCCGTCGTGACGCGAGATGTACCCCCGTACACCGTCGTCGGTGGCGTCCCGGCGCGTCCGATCGGCGCCCGATCTCAGCAACCGTGCAGCCGGCGCCGCGCCTACCGGCCATTGTTTGAATGAGCGACTGAGCCTGCTATGAGACTGCTCTTTCTCACACCCTACCTGCCCAGTCCGCCGCAGTCCGGTGGGCCACGACGGCTGCAGGGGCTGATGTCCGGCCTGGCACAGTCGCATGACGTCGCGGTGCTGGCGCTGGTAGACCCAGCCAAGGATCAGACGGCAGCGGTGCGCGCCACACGCGAATACTGCGGCACGGTGCTGACCGTGCCGAACAACCGCTACGGGCTGACAGCGCGGCAGAAGCGGGCGCTGCAACTGGTATCGCTGGCGAGTCCGTGGAGTTTTGAACGGCTGGTCCATCATCGTCCGGCCTTCCAGGCGGCGCTCGATGCGCTCGTCGCGCGCGAACGCTTCGACGTGATCACCGCCGAATTCGCGCAGCTCGCGTCCTACCGGCTGCCGCACGGCCCGCGCCTTGTCCTGGATGAGCACAATATCGAGTATGACGTGCTCCGGCGCACCGCCACGGCCGATCGGCGCCTCGACCGGAAGGTCTACAACGCGATCAATTACCGCAAGTTGCGCCGTGAAGAACACGCGGCCTGGCGCCGATTCACCGGCTGCCTGACGACCTCGGCGCGGGACGAGGCGTTCGTGCGCCGAGAGTGTCCCGATCTGCCGACGGCGGTCATCCCGAATGCGGTGGACACCAGCGCGTTTCGCCCGGCCGAGGCCGCGCCCGAGCCGGGCACTATCCTCTTCTTTGGCGCAATCAACTACTATCCCAACACCGATGCAGTGCGCTACTTCCTCGACGAGATCCTGCCGTTGATCCGGCAGCGCCAGCCCGGCGTGCGCGTGTGGATTGTCGGCCAGTCGCCGCCGGAGGTGATCACCAGCCGGGCCAGCGCGGACGTCATCGTCACCGGTCTGGTGGACGATGTGCGTCCGTATCTCGCGCGGGCCTCCGTGGTCATCGCGCCGCTGCGAATCGGCGGTGGCACGCGCTTGAAGATTGTCGAGGCGCTGGCGATGGGGAAGGCGATCGTCTCGACAACGCTTGGCGCGGAAGGACTTGCTGTCACGGGCGAGCGAGAGTTGCTGCTGGCGGATACCGCGCAGGATTTCGCCCGGCAGGTCTGCCGCGTGCTGGACGACGGCGCGCTCGCCCGCCGCCTCGGCGCTGCGGCGCGGCAGGCCGCCGAAGCTCGCTACAGCTGGGACGCCGCCGTAACCCGGTTGGAGCGCTTCTACGCCGCGTTACCCGCGCTGGTCGCGCCAGTGTTACGCGACAGCGGCGGAAAGCCGGGGCCAGCATGGTAACCGGCGTGACGCGCTGGAGCACCGCCAGCAAGGTGGGCGAATGTACGGGCACCCGCCCGCGTGTCGTGTTGCTGCTCGGCGGCGCCAGCGCGGCGCTCTATGTCGTGGACTATTTGGCCCAGCGCGGGCTATTCCTCAATGGACTGATCAACGCGGGCGGCGCGGTAACAAGCACCGGCCTGCGCCCGGGCACTCCCGCTGATGGTAGCCGGCTGGTGTTCCAAGCCGCCGCATTGTACGCGAGCACGCTCACCCTCTTTGCGCTCTACGGCTGGCTGGTGTTCCTTTGCCAGCGCGGTCGCCTGGCTGGTCGCGCCGCGTGGCTGGCGCTGCTGTGGCCCATCCTGTTCAACCTCGGTCTCCTCGTCGCTCGCCCCACGCTGTCACGCGATCTCTACACCTACGTTGCCCACGGCTATCTCGGTCTGACCGGCGGCAACCCCTACGCCCAGCCGGCGAGCGAGGTCGCCGCCACACCGTTCGGGGTGAGCCTGCTGGCGGCAGGCTGGCTGCCCTGGCACGGCGTTACGCCATACGGTCCGGTCTGGACCGGCATCGAGATCGCCGCTCTGCGCCTGGCGCATCAGGTCGGCCCCACCGTGCTGCTCTTGAAGCTGCTCGCCGTTGCGGCCAGCCTGACCTCAGCCTGGCTGATCTGGCGCCTCCTCGGGCTGGTCCGCCCGCAGGACCAGCTGCTCGGGACGCTGATATATCTATGGAATCCACTGATCATTCTAGAATTTGCCGGTGACGGCCACAACGACGCGCTGCTGATCGCCTGCACCCTGGCTGCGCTGCTGGCCGCGGTGCAATTGCGACCGACCGGCGCACTGGCCGGCCTGGTTCTCGGCGCACTGGTGAAGTTTTGGCCGCTTATGCTGCTGCCGGCGTTCGTCGTCTACTTGCACTACGGGCGGCGTGACCGTCGCAATCTGGCGGCGCTGCTCGTCCTCGGCCTGGCCGGACTCGGCCTGGCCGTGCTGCTCTACCGCGTTTTCTGGCTCGGCGGCGCGACCTTCGCGGCTGTGCCAGAGGGTGGGCAGCGGGCAGTGACGGCCTCGCTCTCCGGCGCCCTGGTCTGGGGTTTTGCGCATATATTGCCGCCCACCAGGGCAGCATGGGCGGTCACCCTGCTGCTCGACGGTTTCTTCGTCGTCAGCATGCTGCTTCTCAGCCGTCAGGCGCGCGACGCAGACGGGTTCTTACGCGCCTGTGGCCTGATCGTCACACTCTACTTGCTTACGGCGGCTCCTGTGTACTGGTCCTGGTATGCCACCCTGCCAATCGCACTGCTCGCGCTGACGCCACGCGGTAGCGCGAGCGCGCTGATCATCGTACTGGCGCTCGGCGCCCGCCTGGTAGCGCCGCTCGATGTGCTCTACGAGAACCATTTCATCATCTGGCCGGTCAGTGCCGTCGCCACGACGCTGGTCGGCGCCATCATGCCCCTGGCAGCGCTCCTGAGCTGGTGGACGTTGCACTGGCGCAGGGAGCCGGCGACGCGCCTCGCGCTGGCGAGCGAAGACATCCGTTATCACGGGCACACCTCGACATGAGTGCGACATTCCAGCTCCGCGAAGGCAGGAGGGGAGGCTATGGTGAGAGCGTACCACGGCGACAATTTTGACGATGTCGCGCCATCGCCAGCAGCACATGGTGCGACCGGAGTACCGGCGAACGTGGCCGGTCCACCGGGCCTGCTGGGCGCACTGGCGCATGGCTGGCGCGGGTGCAGCACCTGGTTCGCCGCCGGCTGGCGGACCTGGACACTCGGCGGGCTGGTGCTGCTCGGGCTCGCCGCCATGGGCTATTACCTGAGCTGGTGGCGACACGGCGGCCGGCTGGCGACGCCCTGGCTTGCGTTCGCCCTTGCCTGTGCCGCGTTCTACAACTGGTTCCAGGTCATCGGCCAGTGGCTCTTGTACCTGTGTGCCCGGCGCCGTCCTGCGCCGCCGTCTCGGCCAGCTGGCCTGACAGTTGATGTCTTCGTGACCGCATGCGGCGAACCGCTGCCGCTCATCGAGCGCGCCTTGTCGGCAGCGGTCGTCATGCGCGGCGCGCATCGCACCTGGCTGCTGGACGACGGTGCTGAGCCGGCGTGCGAGCGCCTGGCGGCGCAGCTCGGCGCGGGTTATCTGGTCCGCACAGGCCGGAAAGACGCCAAGGCGGGAAATCTGAACGCCGCGCTGGCGCGCACCACCGGAGATGTTGTCGCCATCTTCGACATTGATCACGCGCCGGCCCCGGCGTTCCTGGAACGATCAATCGGCTATTTCGCCGACCCGGCGGTAGGCTTTGTGCAGGTGATGCTCACCTTCTGCAACAGCGCGCAGAGCTGGGTCGCGCGAGCGGCAGCCGAGAGCACGCTGGACTTCTATAATCCCACCTCGATGGGCGCGGATGGCCTGGGCTGTGCCACACTAATTGGCAGCAACGCGCTCATCCGGCGGACGGCGCTGGAGTCGATTGGCGGTTATCAGCCCGGCCTGGCCGAAGACCTGATGACCTCGCTGGCGCTGCACGCGGCGGGATGGCGTTCCGTGTATGTCGCCGAACCGCTGGCGCCTGGCCTTGCGCCGCCCGACCTCGCCGCCTGGTTCACGCAGCAACTGAAGTGGGCGCGCGGTGTCTTCGAGCTCCTGCTCATCGCCTACCCGCGCCTCTTTCTCCGCCTGACGTGGCGACAACGGGTGGTGTACGGCGTCCGCATGACCTACTACTGGATTGGCCCGGTTGCCGCCGTCCACATTTTCTTTGTCGCGGCGCTACTGCTCGCCGGCAGCCGCGTTGCTCAGGTCAATTTCCACCAGTACCTGATTCATCTTGTACCGCTGGGAATCATGATGGTCGTGATCCGGCAGGTTGCGCTCAACTTCTGGCGACATCCCACGACGCCCCAGACACCGCTCTGGCGCGCGACTGCGCTGGTGTACGCCACCTGGCCCGTCTATGCGCTGGCCTGGCTGCTGGCGGTCCTGCGCGTGCCACTCGCCTTCCGCCCGACGCCAAAAGTCGCCGGGGGCCAGCTCAATCCCCTGTGGCTGCTGCCGCAGCTCGCCGCCCTCGTTGTGTTGAGTGGTGGCATCGCCTACTCACTGACCTTCGCACATGAGTCGCGTCCGCTCCTCGTCCTCGGTTTCGGCCTGGCGCAGGCGGTCTGCCATGCTCTCTTGCTGCGCCAGGCGTTCTCTGGCGCTCGCGTGGCGGCCGATAGTCCACAGGTTGGCATCGAGGCAACGCGATGAAACATTTGGAGCAGTATTCCCCGGCGACTACACACCAGCAAACAGCTATCGCCAGCCGCCGCGCCAATAGTGCAACGCTTCTAGCGCGCGTCCGCCACCGGCTTCACCAGCATTCACTCCTCAGTCTCTTTCTGGGCCTACTGCTGCGCCGATCGTTCTCCCGGGCCGGGCTGCTGGTGCGCGAACCGGGGTGGCCACCGCTCGTCATCCGGAATGACGGCGGGTACATCGAAGCCGCCAATTGCACCTTCTATCCGGGCGTGCGCCTGGAATGCTGGCGCGGCGCGCACATCAGTATTGGCAATGGTACCTACCTGAACCGCAACACCGAGATAATCGCCCAGCAGGAGGTACGTATCGGCCGCGACTGCAAGATCGCCTGGGACGTCGTGATCATGGATACGGATCAGCACGGGATCGCCGGCGCCGCGCCGGTGGCAAAGCCGGTCTACATCGGCGACCGGGTCTGGCTTGGCTGCCGTGCGCTCGTGCTCAAGGGCGTCACGATTGGTGACGACGCGATAATCGGTGCGGGGGCCATCGTAACGAAAGATGTTCCACCGCGCGCCGTCGTCGCCGGTCAGGCGGCGCGGGCCATCCGGCTCACGGGGTGATCGCGAGGCCGCACCGTACAATGGGCGTAGCGCCTCGTACCACAGGCGATTGATCGAGCGCGCGCCAGCGTCGGTTGGGTGGACGCCGTCAGGACTGAGCTCGCCCGGATTGGCTTTGAACCAGGCATAGAGGTCCGGGCCGGGCAAGAGGTGATCGCGGGTGGTGATGCGATCAATCACCGCGTTGAGGGCCTGCACATTGGCGTCCGGCGGCCCGCCAGTGGCATAGGGGATGCGCGCCAGCACCGGTCGCCGTCCTGCCGCGCTAATGCGCTCGACCAGTGCTTCAATCTGCTGTTCGAAGACAGCCGGCGCCACCCCTTGCCAGGCATCGTTGGTGCCGAAGCCGATCGCCCAGATAGCGAAGTCGGGGTTCAGCGCCAGCCAGTCATTGACTACCTGGAGGCCATACGCGCTATTCGTCCCCCCGACTCCCCCGTCAATCATGGCGGGGAAGCGGCCGGGAGCAGCGCGGTGGACCAGTTCGGCGAACGACGGCTGCCGGGTATCGCAACGGGAGAAGGCGGCGGCGGTAATAGAGTCGCCCATGAAAAAGACGGTGTCGGCAGCGCCGCGTGAGGCATCGTGGATGTCTATTTCATCAATCGCCAGTGCTCCACCGGCGGTACCCGGCGCAAGCGCAGTTACTGTCATGCGTACCCAGGCAGCATCGGTCGCTGGAAAGCGGTGGGCGCGGGTGCGCGCGGTGTTCCCCTGCACGCGAACAACCTCGCGCCAGGTACCATTGCTGCCATCGGTCGAATCAGCGGAGACGGCGATAGTGTAGTCGGCGGGGATACCGTAGGTAGGGGCATGGTCGAGAGCGACGTAATCGGTCGTCGTGGCGCTGTTCCAGCTGAGCAGGAGTTGCTCAAAGCCAGACCCGACATGGATCGCAACGGTGGTCGGGAAGGTCGTCGCGTGCCAGGCCGGGTAGCCGCAGTAGTGCCCACTTACCACCGCACTCTCAGGCGGCGCAGTCGGCTGCCCGCGCGAGAGCAAGGGATTGGGCGGCGGCGGACTCGGAGTAGCCACCGGGGAGGGTGTCGGACTCTGCACAGTGGTCGGTGTCACCACAATGGCGGTGGGCGTCGGCGGCGCTACGGGCGTTGACGTAGCCCGGGAGGATGCCGTGGGTGTTGGGATGGCCCGGCCAGCAGTACATCCGGCCAGGCCGGCGAGCACACCCGCGAGCAGTATGGCACGAGCGATACATGTGCAGCTCCGTACAGAACTCACGTTGAGACAGCACCCTTTCCTGGTCGTGAGCGGCCAGTTGCTGCACGTTGGCTCCGCGCCATGCCAACCACAGGTTGCCCATGCTAGCACGCCTCCAGGGGTCGGTGACGACCATAACTGGTTCACCCGTGCGGGCACAGGCAGCAAAAGAGATGCCGGTCACGATCTTGCGAGATTCGACCGCAGTGCTCACGATACCAGCGCACGCGGCGAACCGGGAATGACGTCGTGGGACATCCAGGTCGCAACGGGAGTGCCATGAACATCGCCGTATACCACCGCTGGCCGCTGGTCGTCATGCTGGTGGCGCTCGTCCTTATCGAAGCGGCGTGTGGCGCCGCGCCGGCGCCGGTAGCGCCAACGGCTACACCCAACCTCGCCAGCACCCCGGCTGCGACGGCAACCAGCCCGCCGGCGGCGACCAGCGCCGCCACCGCGACTATACCCCCGGCACAGCCGCCGGTTGCGCCTACAGCGGCCTCACCCGCCAGCGTCGTTCCGGCCACGCCGGGACCAGCCGGGACAGTGAGCTGGCGCGGCGGAGCATGGTTCCTGCTGGGCCTCAACTACCCATATTATCACTACGGCAACGATTTCGGCGGCAACGCCTGGGGCGCGTATGGCGTCCATGATCCCGCGACCTATGCGACCGTTGACGCCGATTTCGCCCGGATGGCGGCGCTCGGCGTGCATATGGTCCGCTGGTTCGTCTTTGCCGATGGCCGGGCCGGCATCGTCTACGATGAAACGGGATTACCGACTGGTCTCGATCAGTGGGTCTTCCCTGACTTCGACGCCGCGCTGGCGCTGGCGACGCGGCATAACCTCGGCCTCGATCTCGTGTTGCTGGACTACCGATTCCTCTGGAACGCGCGGACGGACAACGGCGTACAATTAGGCGGGCACGCCAGCATCATCGCGACGCCGGCCGGCCAGGACGCGCTCATCAACAAGGTCTTCGAGCCGCTCTTCCAGCGCTACGCCGGCCACCCGGCGATTCTCTCCTGGGAGGTAATGAATGAGCCGGAATGGGCGATCAGCGACGCCGGGCGGGTCGCGAACGAGGTAGGGCAGCCGGTTACTCTGGCGACCTTCCGCGCCTTCGCTGGCCGCACCGTCGAAGCCATCCACCGGTCGGCGCGTGCCTACGCAACGATCGGCTGCGCCGATATGAAGTGGCTCCAGAACTGGGCCGGCCTCGGGCTGGATTACTACCAGGTGCATTATTACGACTGGATGCAGCCTTACAGTACCGATAATCTCTTCGGGACACGCGCGGCAGCCCTGCACCTTGATCGCCCGCTCGTCGTGGGGGAATTTCCCGCCGCTCACAGCAAAGTCGCCGACCTGCACACGTACCTCGACATCTGGTACGCAGGCGGCTACGCCGGCGCCTGGGCCTGGAGTTTCCGCGACGGCGACACCTGGGGCACGCCCGATCCGGCGATGCTGCGAGGCTGGGCCGACGCCCACGCCCCGGCAGTCGCGATTCCACCCGCCGGGGCGAGCCGCTGAGCCTCCGCTACGGCCACACCCACCCGGTCGTTAGGGCGTCACCAGTTGCACGTCGTCCACATTGATGCTTGCCAGTGGACCAGCGGTGGCGTTCTTCAGTTGCACGGATCCGACAACAGCATGCGCCGGGTTGAGGTCAGCCACCGGAACCGAGACGCGCAGCCAGCCGTTCGGCAGCGTGGCGACCACGTTCGCGGGCGACAGAATCACCTCGTGCAATACGGTGCGAGCAGCAGTGTTGTCGGTGAAGAGGACCGAGAAATTCGTGACTGGCTGCCCATGGGTATTGACGACCCATTCGAGCCGGGTGTACGGACCAGTGTCAAGGCCGGCCGCTGGCGCCACGAAATTCAGCCCGCCCCAGGCGAGATAACTGATGGCATAGGAGCATGGCGCAGAGACGGCGTCGCTGGTATCGCAGGCGTTGCGCGCTGAGGCGCTGAACGAACCGTCTGTAAAGCCATGCTGAAGACCATTGTCATAGATGACAAGCGTACCGGCTGCTGGCGCGAGCGGCGCTCGGGCGGCGGGCGCCTCCCCGCTGGCAGCAACCGGCGGCGGGGCGGTCGCGGCGGTCGGGGATGCGGCGCTGGCCGGGTTCGCGCTGCCGGACACCGCAACGATCGTGTTTAGCCATTGGCGCTGATACTGCTCGTAGCCGTTCAGTGCCCCCGCGCCCAACTCGTAGGTCGGATGGATGCAGTCGCGCAGCAAGTCAGGGTGCTGCTGATAGAAGGTCCAGAGGTCTGGCCCCTTCACGACATCCGGCCGGTCGGTCCACAGATGGGCGGCGACATAGTCGTTGAGTGTGCGCGCATTGATACCAAGCCAGCCGTCTCCAGCACAGCCCCACGGGATTGTGCCGACGACCGCGACCATGCCGCGCGCCTGAACGGCGTCTACGACGGCAAGCAAGTGCTGGTAGTAGGAGACGACCTGGCTGGATGAAAGTGGGCCGGCAGTGTTCGCGTCATTCGTGCCATAGCTGATGGCGACGTAATCGCCGGCAAAGGGCGCCAGCAGGTCGTCCACATGTTGCGCTGCCCAGGCCATCGTCGTGCCGCCAACGCCGCCGTTGACGATGGTGGGGAAGCGCGCTCCATTGGTGGCCGCGCTCGCGAGCTGGGCCAGGTCACCGCCCGCCCATCCCGCGCCGGTACCGCTAATATGGCGCAAGCCCTCCGCCGTAATCGAATCACCGAGAAAGAGCCAGCGGTTCCCGCCGGCACTAAGATCCTGAAGGTCAAATTGCACCGCAACATCCGCATTGCCCGCGCCACCATTGGTCGCCGTGACACGCAGTCGCAGCCAGTTGTAGCCGGTCAGCGTGAGTGTCTGGGCGCGGCTCGCGTAGGTGTTGCCGGTGACGGACACCAGCGTCTGCCAGCCGTCTGCCGGCAGCGCGCCACCGGCCGCAGCGTTGGCCTCAATCGTGTAATCGCGCGGCTGGCCGTAGTAGGCGCCGTCATTGCCCTGCCAGTAGGCGCTCGTCGCGTCGTTGTACCAGACGGCGAGTACACTGGCGCGCCGCGCTGCCGGTATCGCTGAGAGGTCGTAGGCCAGCCATTGTGGCGCAGCCACCGTCGGCGTGGTCAGCGAGCGCCAGGCCGTCGCGTAATCGTCATCATTGGCATAGCCGGCCGGGTAGCCGCCCGAGGCATAAGCGGGCACATTGCGGCTGATGACCGGGCTGGCGCCGCCCGGCGCCGCAGCCGGCGCTGCGGCGATAGCGGCGAGATGATCGCGGAAGCCCTGCCCATACGCGGTTGACGTGCCGTCATAACGCGAAATGAGCACCGGCCCACAGCCGCCCCAGGTATCCCAGGTCCAGGCCAGGTATCCCGCCCCATGCGTATCGAGCCAGGCCATCAGTGGGTCAATGAAGCTATGGCCACAGTCGTTCTCACCAATCTCACTGGCCACGAGCGGTGCCTGCGCCGCGACCGGCGCTGCGGTGCTGTCGTAACAGGCCGCGTTGTTGCAGACATTGAAGTTATAGACATGCCAGGCCGCCGCCAGGTTATTGGCCGGGTCGGCCGGCCGATGCGCCAGCCAGCCCGCGAGCGCATTGGCGTACTGCACCCCCCCGAGCAGGATGACGTTGCGTGCCCCGGTGTCCCGCACCGCCGCGACTAGCTCCTGCATCCCCGCCGCCTGGTAGGTATAACCGCTGCCCGGACAGGTTGCGCGGTTCGTCGCCGTGGTGCCCTGCTGCCAGCAGTCCCAGGCCGCGGGCGTATCCTGGTTATTATCGGGATATGGCTCGTTGAAGAGGTCGAAGAGCACGGCCCCATTATCCTTGAAGGCGGTGGCGACGCTGCGCCAGAAGACGAGGCTATGGTCGCGATTGGGCATCGGCTGCTGATCGGTCGCCGGGGCACTCCCCGCCGCGCTCCAGTGGAGTTCGAGAATCGCCGCCAGACCATATTGGTTCAGCAGCGCCACATAGTCCTGGATCGCCTGTTGGTAGGCAGCGCCAGCGTAGGCGGCGGGGGCGCCATTGATGGCTAGCCAGCAATCCTCATTGAGCGGAATGCGGACCGCAGTGGCGTGCCAGGCGGCGATGGCCTGGACCGAGGCGGCGTCGCTGGGGCCATCGAAGATCCCCCATCCCTGGATGCAGGCATACTCCGTGCCCGAGCGGTTGACCCCCAGCAGGCGCACCGGCCGCCCCTGCCCATCCACCAACTGCGTGCCCGTGACGCGCAGCCCCATCGGCGCCGTACTGGCGGGCGCTGCGCGCAAAGGCCAGGCGGTAATCGTCGAGGCAAACAGGAGCGCGAGGACAAGAGGGAAAACCAGCAACACTCGCGGCCGGCGAGCGCCAGTCGAGCGGAAGAGCATCCGGTAGTCTTCTCCGGGGCTGGTTGCCGGATGGGATCACGCGAGCGACATAGGCGCGCCAATCCTGGGCGAGCGCAAGCGGCCACAACAATACACCCGAGGCAACCCAGCCACCATAGCCCAACTGGGCCGTAGGTCTGTAGCTTTGCGCCGCCGCCTTTCGGCGACTTTGCCCTGAGCACGAGTATCCAATCTCTATCCGATTGGTCCGCTGGTAGTGTAACGAACGACCCGGGGCGCTGGTATCACCATTTGTGTCCAGATGGACTAGGTGGAAAGTACTAGACAAGGTCAGGCAGCCCGCCCTGACGTATGCCTGGACTGGCGGCATACCCGGCCAGGTAGCGACATAGGCACACGACGAGGGGCCAGGCGAGCAGCCTGGCCCAGTCGTATTTCAGGACGTTCAGACGCTAGCGATTCCCGAGGATCCTGCGCCCGAACTGGCCGAGTTCGATATCGTAGGGTGGTTGATTTTCTGGATGATATTCGAAGCGAGCGCGTTCGAAATATTGCACCTGGTAGGTGTGGCCGTCCTCAAGCTGCTCGCCGAAGACCTCACTGATCGGAAAGCCGAACTGGGCCAGGCCGCCATTTGCCTGCCAGTAGGCCAGGAAGCCCCCGGTGAGATTATGGCCCGTCTGCTGGAAATAGACGGCGCCTGGCAGTTGCGGCGCAGGAGGGTCGGCGGGATGGATGCGCCGCCCGAACTGGCCGAGGAGCACCTGGTATTGTGGGTCGGCGTTCTCCGGGTGGTATTCCATCCGCACGCGCTCAAAATACTGGACGGTGTATGGCTTGCCGTCTTCGAGGGTCTCGGTAAATGCATCGCTGATCGGGTAGCCATTGATCGCCAGCGCGCCATGCGCCTGCCAGTAGGCCAGGAACGGCTGTCGCACGCACTTGCCGGTCTCGGGAAAGAGCTGCCCGTCGCTGCAACTACCGCTGCCCGGCGGCGGCGGGGGCGGCCCACCGCCGGGGCCATAGACGTTCTGGAGCATTTGCTGCGCCCACTGCTGACGCAGTGCCGCAAAGCCAGCGTCGGTCGGGTTCAGGCCGTCCGCAGCGATCTGATCCTGGTGGCCAGCGAAGTACGCATAGAGGTCGGGGCCGTGGATGATCTGCGGATAGGCGGTGTAGAGATCAGCAATCTTCGCGTTAAGGCGCGGGATATTCGCCTGCGCGTTTGGTGTCCGACCCCAGGGTATCTTCGGCACGACTGGCGTCTTGCCGTCCGCCAGCACCGCCTGCACCATCGTTACGTAATTACCGTAGAAATTGGCGGGTAGATTCGGGTCGTTAGCCGCGAAAAAGTCAGCGTCGGTCGTGCCGAAACTGAGTGCGACGAACTGACCGGGGAAGAGGTTGAGATAGGCTTTCATCAGGCGCGCGCCGTCGCCACTCTGCATATACGCTGTCCCGCCCGTCTCCTGAATCGGGAACCGGCCAGGCTGGCTCGCATTGATGATCTGCGCGAAGGCGCCGACGCCGCGCGGCGCATGATCGAACCCCGCCGCCGAGATGTAATCGCCGTAGAACATCCAGTCGTCCTGTGCGCCCTGGCTGGCATCATGAACGTCGAGATTGAGCGCAACGTCGGTGTTGCCGGGAACACCGCGGACAGTGCTGACATTGATACGCACCCAGTTGTAGCCGCTGAGGTTTACCAGATGCTGCCGCGAGTGATAGATGTTGTCGGTGACCGTGACGAGCACCTGCCAGCCCGCTGCTGGTGGCGCGCCACCAGCAGCGGCGTTCGCCTCAAGCGTGTAGGCAGTCGGCAGATTGTAGGCGTTCTTGCCGATGAGTACGGGGTCATAATCGGGTGTCATTGGGTCGTTGTACCACGCAACCACGACCTGGCCGCGCTGCGCCGCTGGTACGCTCGATAAGTCGTACGCCAGCCAGGCCGGTGTACCCACGGACCGCCAGAAGGTGGCGTAGTCGCCGTCGTTGGCATTGCGGGCCGCGCCGCCCTCTTCGGAGGAGGCGAAGGCAGGCACGTTGCGGCTAATGAGCGGCGCCGGGGGAGGTGGGAGTGTGGCTGCGCTCGCCGGCTGCGCAGCCCAACCACCCGGCCACACCAGGACCGCTGTCAGCAGCCATACCAGCGCGAGTATGCTGGGATGCGAGACTACGTTGGTCGTGGCCCGCGGAAGCCTCTGGTCTTCCATCGCCGCTCCTGACCTCCGTCCCAGGTATATTCCTGACTGAGAGCAGACATTCTGATCGTGACTGGGATTGGCTGTCACCTACCGCGCTATCGCAATTTCATTGCCAGCTGTGCACTGAGAGCGCACCGCCGGTATTCGTTCCTACATTAGCGCACCAGGTCGGAATGTGCATACAAAGGGCGCCGCAGCCAGCGCGACGGACGGGGCGCACAGAGCAGCGCAGGCGGCGCCGGTCGTGAGCTGATCGGGCGCCCGCCTGCCAGGACCACGCTACGATTATCCACGCCCCGTTTTCGCTACGGCTGTAGTCGCCAGCGCCTCGGCCTGGGCAAGTAAGGGGTTAGCCGCCAACGAATCGAAGACGGCGTGGGGTGTTGCCCAAAGCCTTACTCATCCGTGTGCGGTCGCCCATGGCGGCGTAAGGGGCCGGCCAGAACGAGGAGAGCGAGCAACCCGGCTTCCCTCGGCGACGTCGCGCCAGTACCTCCTGGAGCGCCAGAGGGCAGTAGCCGCCAGGTCATCGGCCGTCAGCGTGCCGGCGGGGAAGCAGCGGGCATCTGCCTGACGATGCGGACTGGTGGTTCCCCGCCGGTTGGCAGGGCCGCGTGCAGACTCGCCCGTGCTTTGTCCAGAGCGGCCAACGTGTCGGTCTTGCGCTGGGTGAAGCCAATGCCCGGATTGTAGGGGTCCACCAGCGGATAAGACGCGGCGGCATAGAGCAACTTTTGGTGCTGGGCCAGACTGGTCAGGATCAGCGGCGCCGCAGGCCCCACATTGGCGACCACGCTGCTAATGTCGGTCAGCGCCGTCTGCAACTGCGCGTTGTTCCAGCCGTAGGGACCGAGCGGATCGCCGAGATACATCAGCGCCAGGTAGATGAGCTGGTTGATGAAGGTGTCGTTGGGATATTCCTGGGAGGTCGCGACGGCGCTGACCAGTTGTTCGACCAGGGTGGCGGTCGTGGTGTCGCCGGTCAGCAGGCCGACAAGCACATGCAGGAGGAAGAAGTACGTATCGGCGGTGAGCGTGGGTGGCTGGAGCAGCGCACGCACCTCCCCTACCTGCGCGGCCCAGACGGAGGCCACGCCCGCTTTGACCTGTTCGACGTCGGTCCAGGCGGTGGGCGCGAGCACAGCGTGCTGCACGGCGGCGTAGTTATCGAACGTGGTCAGCGGAATCACGGCTGTGGGCGGCTGCATAGCCCAGGTCTGCAAGAGGTCGTTCACCGCCTGATTCCAGCGCGGGGGCGCGGCGGGCGGGCCGCCCCACGGCGCACGCGTTACGTCCCCTGGCTCGTCATACGTGCCGCCTCCTTGCACGACCTGATGATAGATCAGGACACACGTCTGCCGGAAGGCGGGGTAGACGCCATGCTGCGCAATTGCAAACGTCTGGTTGAGCGCCGGGACACGAATGCCTCCCGGCCCTTCCGTCACCGTGATGA
>DASUBC010000136.1:0-4781 GCA_035763465.1 Thermomicrobiales bacterium | reverse complement strand
CACAGGTCCGGCGCGCGTCGGCCATCGCCGCCAGCACTTCCGGCCACATCACCGAGCCGCCGTAGATGGTCCAGTGGCAGGTGGCATTGATGACTGGCCGCACCTCCAGCTGGCGATAACTTACCATTGCGTGTCTCCTTGTACAGGGCGTGAGGGCGTGAGTCGTGAGTTGTGAGATCGTTGGACTGGCACTGCACTAACAACCGGACACCGTGTTGGGCTGAACCTTCTCAAGCACTCACGACTCACGCTCTCACGCTCTCACGGCTTCGCGAGCCGCGCGGACACGTTGAGCCGGGCGGCTGCCGCGTTCAGTGCTTCGACGAGCGCCACTGGCAAGGCGATTCCACTGGCAAGTTGCTCGGCGCGGGGCGCGGCGCTCGCCTCACCGGGGGCATGAACGCTTGCTGCGCCCGGCAAGAGCGGCGTCGCGCGGATGTCGCGCACGACGCGATCGATCCGCTGCTCGAAGCCGGCGAGTGGCGTGAAGGCGCGTACATCAATGGCGAGCATGAAATGGCCGATCTCGGTATGTTCGTGCGCGAGTGGCCGCTGGACCGCCGTGCCGAAGCGCGCCCCCGAGAGCGCGCCGGCCAGTGCGTCCCACAGCAGCGCCAGGCCAAAGCCCTTGTGCCCGCCCCCCGGTAGCAGCCAGCCGGCGGCGGCGGCTTCCGCATCCGTCGTGGGTTGGCCGGACTGGTCGAGCGCCCAGTCGCCGGGAATTGGCCGGCCTTCAGCAGCGTAGAGTTGAATCTTCGAGCGCGCGGCCACGCTCATCGCGATGTCGAGCACGAGCGCCGGTTCGTCGTGTGTCGGCAGGGCGTAGGCGGTGGCGGTGTTGCCGACCCGCCCGGCCGCGCCGCCCGGTGGCGGCATGACGGGCACGCTGTTCGTCGTCGCCAGGCCGATCATCCCCTGCTCGCGGGCGCGCAGGGCGTAGAAGGCGGCCAGCCCGAAGTGATTGCTGTTGAACGCCGCGCAACTGCCGATGCCGCAGGCCCGCGCCTTCTCAATCGCGAGATCCATCGCGCGGCAGGCGACGACCTGTCCCAGGCCATGGTCACCGTCGAGCAGCGCCGTGCCCGCGCCCTCGCGCACGACGCGCAGGTGTGGCTGTGGGTTCAGGCCGCCTGCACGCAGGCGGGCGAGGTAGTCGGGGAGCAAGCGCACGCCGTGTGACGGCACGCCACGTAAATCGGCCTCGACCAGCGCCGCTGACGCCAGTGCGGCGTCTTCAGGCGGCAAGCCGGCCGCAATGAAGCTGGCCGAGCACAGGTCAGTCAGTTTCCCGACCGGAATACGCCAGGCGGATGCGGCTGTTTCCTCCGCCGAGTCCTGTGCCCGCTGGTCGCGGCCCATCGTGTCCCCTGCTCTCCCCGCCACAGCCGTTGCGCCGACCGCGTGACCCTAGCACACGTTCGCGTGCCTGACCAGCCGGCGCCAGCAGAAGCCCCGAGTGAATCCATACTAAACTTCACTAAAATCTATTGCGCCTTCGTTGATGCAGTGCTATAGTGATTCCTATCTCCAGGGTGAGGTTGATGGTCGAGGGTAGGCAGATGGCCCGTCGAGTTACCATCGAAGATGTCGCGCGCGAGAGCAACGCCTCGGTGTCAACGGTGTCGCTGGTGCTGCGGAATAAGCCGGGCATCGGCGCGGAGACGCGGCGGCGAGTGCTGGAAACGGCCCAGGCGCTGGGCTACCGGCGTCAGTCGCCCGCACCCGTGACGGCGCCAGGGACGCGAAATATCGGCCTCATCTTGCGCGCTCGTGCCCGATCGCGCGATGTCGGACCATCGGTTGTCAACGCATTTTACTCGTGGGTTGTCTCAGGCATTGACGCGGCGGCGCAACAGGCGCGCCTCAACCTGCTGTATGCGTCGCTGCCGGTGGACGACGACAACCGGCTGCTCGATCTGCCGCGTCACCTGCTGGATCAAGCACTGGACGGCGTGCTGCTGGTCGGCGCGTTTACGGACGAGGCGATCGCGGAACTGGCTGGCGTCCAGGCACGCCCGGTCGTGCTGGTGGACGCGCCGGCCCGGCTCCATCGGTATGATGCGGTTGTCTCGGACAACGAGGGCGGCGCGTATACAGCGGTCGCCCATCTGATTGCGCAAGGGCATCGCCGCATCGCGCTGGCTGGGCCCGGCTCCACGGCCGACCCCAACTTCAACGAACGCCGCGAGGGCTATCGCCGCGCGCTCCGCGAGCACGGTCTCGCCAGTTACTCCCTGGCTCAGGGCGAGACGCCCGATGCCGCAGCCGACAATGCCGCCGCCGCCATGTTACGGCAACACCCGGAGGTCACCGCTATTTTCGGCTGTAACGACACTTTCGCCCTCTCAGCGCTGCGCGCTCTGCGCCTGCTCGGGCGGCGCGTGCCGGAAGATGTCTCGGTGATCGGATTTGACGATATCGAGCGGAGCGGACAAACGACACCGCCGCTCACGACGATGGCCGTGGACAAAGTCAGCATGGGGCGACTCGCGGTGCAGATGCTGCTCTTCCGGCTGACCTGGCCGGACGCGGCGCCGACCATGACGATGCTGCAACCGCGCCTGGTCGAACGCCAGTCGGTCCGGCCGCCTGCGGCCACGCCGCCGCAGAACTGAAGACACCCGGTGGTCTGGCCTGCGTGGTGATCCATGGCAGGACAGGTGCTGGATAGCGTCGCGTGCTCATCCGCGCTGTCTCGTGAGCCTGGGGGAAGGGGCGGCTGACGGCGTTCGCGAGGGAAGGAGGCTGGTATGGCGACGATCGCGGCGAAGCGGGCGCGGACGCGGCGGGCGCCCGAACGGGCGACGCTGGGGCAGCGCATCTGGCGCGAACGCTGGATGTATCTCTTCATCATCCCCGGCGCCATCTTCTTTCTGCTGTTCCAGTATCTGCCCTTGCTGGGCAACATCATCGCGTTCCAGGACTTCTCGCCGTTCCTCGGCATCCGGGGCAGTCCGTGGGTCGGCCTGGAGAACTTTCGCCGCCTGCTGACTGACCCGGACTTCAAACTGGCGCTGACCAATACGATCAAGATTGAGGTGCTGCAACTCATCTTCTCCTTCCCAGCGCCATTGATTCTGGCGCTGGTGCTGAACAGTATCTTCAGCGAGCGGGTCAAGCGGGTGATGCAGAGCGTCGTCTATCTGCCCCACTTCCTCAGCTGGGTCATCATCATCGCGCTTTGGCAGCAAATTCTGGGCGGCGCCGGCTTCATCAACCAGCTGTTGCGAAACCAGGGGCTGGGCGCGCTCAACATCATGAACAACCCGGCGATCTTCAAACTCCTGGTCGTGGCGCAGAGTATCTGGAAGGAAGTGGGCTGGGGCACCATCATTTTCCTGGCCGCGCTGACGACGATTGACGTGCAACTCTACGAGGCCGCCGCGATTGACGGCGCCAGCGGCTTCCGTCGCCTCTGGCACGTCACCCTGCCCGGTATTCGCAGCATCATCGTCCTGTTGCTCATCTTGCGCCTCGGCGCGGCGCTCTCCACCGGCTTCGAGCAGTACTACCTGCAACGCGGCGCGGTCGGACCGCAGGCGGCGGAGGTGCTCGACACCTTCATTTACTTCCGGGGCATTCAGGGCGGCGACTGGGGGTTCGCCACCGCCGTGGGTCTGGTGCGCGGCGTGGTCGGCACGCTGCTGGTTGTCGGCGCGAACTGGGCCGCCAAGCGCGTGGGCGAGGAAGGGGTGTACTGATGGCGATCACGAATCCTTCGCCGGCGGCTGGCGACAAAATCGCGGCGCTGACCGCCACCATCGCGCCGCGCCGGCGCCGGGGTGTGGCGCGGCCCGTCTGGATGGAAGCGCCGCATCCGCTGGCGCAGATTGGGAAGGTCGTGTTCCTGCTCCTGGTCGCCATCGTGATGATCTTCCCCTTCGTCTATATCGTGGCGGTCAGTTTCTCCAGCGCCAGGGATGTCCTGGCGGGCGGCCTCATTCTCTTCCCCAAACACCCGACGCTGGAGGCGTACCAATCGGTCTTACGCGGCGGCGTGGTGACCCGTGGGCTGACGGTAAGCGTCGGCCTGGTCGCCGTCGGCACCGTCCTGAAAATGGTCTTCAGTGTCGCGCTCGCCTACGGGCTGAGTAAGCGCGGCGTGCCGGGGGCGAAGTTCGTCCTGCTGCTCGTGCTCGGGACGCTGCTCTTCTCGCCCGGCATGATCCCCAGCTACCTGCTGGTCAAAGACCTGGGAATGATTGATACCTATCGCGCGCTGATCCTGCCCGGCCTGATCTATGCCTGGAACCTGATCATTCTCCGCAACTTCTTCATGAACATCCCGCTGGAGCTGCTGGAGAGTGCGCGACTCGACGGCGCGAACGACTGGCAAGTGCTCTGGCGGATCGTGCTGCCGCTGTCGAAGCCGGTTCTGGCGGTCATCTCGCTCTTCTACGGCGTGGATATCTGGAACGCCTTCTTCAACGCGATCCTCTATATCAACGACGCGAGCAAATGGCCGATCCAGCTGGTGCTGCGCCAGTACGTCTTGCAAGGAAGCGCGCTGGCGAGCGCGGTCACGCTCGACCCGAACCAGCCACCGCCACCGGCGCAGACGATCCAGATGGCCGTGGTCGTGCTGGCGACCGTGCCGATCGTCCTTGTGTATCCCTTCTTGCAGAAGTACTTCACGAAGGGTGTGCTTACCGGCGCGATCAAGGGGTAGCGCGCGGTCGTTCGCCGCGTGTGCGCGGGCAATCTGGCGATGGGGGAACGGCGCCTGAGGGGACAGGCGTCCGGGGTAGTGGGTGGCCCGCGTGGGCGGGCCGGAGCCAAAG
>DASUBC010000135.1:0-4241 GCA_035763465.1 Thermomicrobiales bacterium | reverse complement strand
CCGTACCGATGAACTCACCGAGGTGCTGGCGCGCTTCGGCGAGCAGCCCTCTGGCCCGGCCGCTGAGGAAGGCGACCGGCTGCCGTTCGAGCTCGCGCTGCCATTGCTGGTAAGTCTCGAAGACCGGGCGGGGGCAGGCGCCGAAACTGCCATGATTGAGAAAGGTGACGTCCTTATCGAGCAAATAGAGGTCGGCCAGGGCCGCGAGTTCAGCCGCTGTCGCAATCGAGGTTGTCGCAGCCATTGCTACTCCTTCTGTGCCGTAGTCGCCGCTGACGTAACGACAGTGGGCGACGCACGACAGTGTGTCCCACCGGCGTTCCAACTGCTTCCTTGTATCTTGCTGGCGCGTATTCCGCAACAGGCATCGCAAGAAACGGGGATGCCGGCTTGCCGGCATCCCCGCCTGTAGCGCTGCTGGGGCCGCGCCTAGCTCTTCCGCTTGCTGACATCCTTCGTCATGTACAGCCCGTTCGGCACCGTCGAAGCGGTTGTGTAGTCGGGCCAGTGCATACTGGCGTTGCCGCTCTTGTCCGGCGTCAGCGCGTCACCCTTGACGTAGGGCCTGAAGAGCTGGATTTGCGTCTTGTGGTAGATGAAGACGCCGGGGCAGTCGGTGACCAGGATGCGCTCGGCGTCCTGGAACATCTTGATCCGCTGGTCGGTGGGACCAGTGAACGAGGCGGCGGCTTTCACCTTGTCGTCGAAGTCCTTATTGCTCCAGGAGTGCCGCCCGCCGGAGAGCCAGACCCCCAGCATGTTGAAGGGGTCAATGAAGTCCATGCCGTACGAGACGTAGCCGTACAGAATCTGCGTCGGCTTGGCCGTCAGGCTGTCCATGAAGAGTTTCGTGTCCTTGTTCGATACATCGGAGTCAATGCCCAGATTTTGCTTGAGCATGGACTGGAGCGCGTTGGCGACCGCCTGGTTGAGCGCGTTCTCGTTGCGGAGCCACAGCGTCTGCTTCGGGAAGCCCTTGCCGTCCGGGAAGCCGGCGTCGGAGAGCAGCTGCTTGGCCTTCGCGACGTCGTAACTCTGGATGTCCTTCAACCCATCGCGGTTGGAGGCCGGGAAGCCGGGGGCCAGCCAGGAGTAGGCCGTGATGCCGCCGGGTCCCAGAATCTGCTTCACGATGGTGTCGCGGTCGAACGCATGGCTGAACGCCTGCCGCACCTTCAGGTTGTCGAACGGCGGCTTCGTGACGTCGAAGAAGAGGTAGTAGGTGCGGTAGTCTTGCAGCGACGGATAGACCTGCTTCGATAGGTCAGGGTCGCCCTGGATGATCTTCAACTCCGCCGGCGCCGGGTCGGCAGTGAAGTCGGTCTCGTTGTTCTGATACGAGGTGAAGTCGGTCTTCGGGTCGGCGACCTTCTGGATGATCTGGGTGAAGGCCGGGGTCATCTTGCCCGTGTACTTGGGGTTCCGCACGTACACGAGCTGCTGATCCTTCGTCCACTCCTTGAGCATGAAGGGGCCAGCGGAGACCATCGTCTCCGGCTTGGTGTTGTAGAGCGGCCCGCTCTTCGCCAGCGCCGCCTTCGACAGCGGCCAGGAGTAGAGCAGCATGGCCGGCAGATAGGGCGCGGGCACCTGCGTCTGGATGACCAGCGTGTGGTCGTCGGTCTTCTTCACTCCGAGCTGGTCCAGCGGAATCTTGCCAGCGATGGCGTCATCCCAGCCGACCATGACGCCCTGGAAGTACCAGGTGAAGTCCCAGGCGTGCTTCGGGTCGGCGCCGTACTGGAAGGTGGCGATAAAGTCGTCGGCCGTGACCGGGTTGCCGTCGCTCCACATCAGTTTCGGATCCAGGTTGAAGGTCCAGGTCTTGCCGTCCTCGCTGCCCTTCCAGGAGAGCGCCGTGCCGGGGACGATTTCGTTGTCCTTGCTCAACCGGACGAGTGGTTCGCTCCACAGGTCGGCGATGCCGGGCCGGGCGTAGACTGACTCGTAGAAGTCCAGCACCTTCGCTTCGAGGCCGGTGTGGACGACGTAGACCTGCTGGTCGGCGGCGGCGGCGTCGGCTGGCAGCGCAGCCGCCGCGCTGGACGACGCGCTGGACGACGACGCTGAAGAGGTCGCGGCCGATGTCGCACTCGACGAGGCCGCGCCCGACGACGCCGCACTGCTGGTGGCCGCCGCGGAGGATGTAGACGACGATGAGGCGGCGGCGCTTGATGACGCGGCGCTTGATGACGCGGCGCTTGACGACGTGCTGCTGCTCGCTGCCGCCGTGGTCGGCTTGGCGGCCGGTACGGTCGCGGTGGGCGCCGCGCCGCAGGCCGCCAGGAGCGCCGCCGCCGCCGCGCCAGCGGTCAGGCCAATAAAGCCACGCCGGCTCAGGCGCTCTTCGAGCATCTTGATGCGCTGGTAGCCGAGTGAGTTGGGGTCAAGTTTGTCTGCTTGCTGCTCTGACATGACCACGTTCCTCCTCTGAACGCTCGTTCACCGTGCCAGCCGCCCAACGCGGACTGGCAGTCGCAACCTGGAGGGAAGCGCGGAACGCGCGGGCGCCGGCACGGGGCAGCGGTCGCGATGTTGGCTCCGGCGTTGCCCCGGCCCGAACGCGCTCCGTCTCCCACTCCACGCTGTGCATCCTCAGCGCTGGCGCGTATCGAGCGCGTCGCGCAGGCCGTCGCCGACGAAGGTGAACCCCAGCATCGCCAGGGCGATGGCGACGGTTGGAAAGAGACCGAGATGCCAGTAGACGCGGATATACGGGGCGCTGTCGGCAACCATCTTGCCGAGGCTTGGCGTCGGCTCGTTGATGCCGATGCCGAGGAAACTCAGCCCCGCCTCCGCGAAAATCGCACTGGGAATCGCCAGCGTGATCGCGATGACCATCGGCGCCAGCGCGTTCGGTAACAGGTGACGGACGGCGATGGAGAGGTTTGTCGCACCGATACTCCGCGCCGCGATGATGTACTCCTGCTCGCGCAGGGTGAGCAGTTGCGCGCGCAGCAACCGGCAGATGACGACCCAGCCGGTGACGCCGATGACGAAGGTCACATTGAACACCCCGCCGCCGACGACGGAGATCAGGAAGATCGCGAAGAGAATGCCCGGCAGCGCGCTCATCACGTCAATCAGCCGCATGATTCCGAAGTCAACCAGGCCGCCGAACAGTCCCGCGAGCAGGCCGAGCGGCATCCCGATCAGGCAGGCGATCAGCACTGCGCCGAAACCGACGATCATTGAGGTGCGGACGCCGAAAATCATCCGGCTCAGGTAGTCGTGGCCGATGGCGTCGGTGCCCAGTGGATAGGCGCGGTTCGGAAACTGGTTCGCGTCAAGCAGATTGGCGTATTGGTAGTCGTGTGGCGCGAGGAGCGGCGCGAAAACCGCGATCAGCAAGAGCAAGATAGTGATGACCAGGCCGATTGTAGCGAGCGGGTGATGCAGAAATCGCCGCATCGCCAGGTACAGATTACTCTGCACCTTCGTCGTCGCCGCGAGATGGCCGGATGGCGCGACAGCCGCGCCGCTCGCGGCGGGGTTGGTGGCATCGGAGGCGTTCGTGGCGTCCATCATGACTCCTGCGCTCAGGAAGCCAGGCGAATACGCGGGTCAAGCACAGTGTAGAGCACGTCGGTGAACAGGTACGTCAACCCCCACAATACCGCGACTAGTAGCACCAGCGCAAGGATCATCGGATAGTCGCGCGTGAAGGTGCTGGTCGTGAAGTAGCGCCCCAGCCCGGGAATCTGGAAGGTGGACTCGATAAAGATCGAGCCGGTGAGGATATTGGGAATCTCCGGCAGCACCACCGTGAGAAGCGGGATGAGCGCGTTGCGGGCCACATGCCAGGTGAGCACCCGCCGCTCGCGCAGCCCCTTCGCCCGCGCCGTGCGCACGTAGTCGGCGCGCAGCACTTCGAGAATGCTGACGCGCGTGTAGCGCGCCACCAGCGCCATTGGCGCCAGCGCGTAGGCGATCACGGGCATGATGTACTGGTTGGGGCTACCCCAGCCGCCGGTCGGCAGCAGCCGGAACTTCACACTGAAGATCAGGATGAGCCAAATGGCGACGACGAAATTCGGCACCGTCAGCCCGAGCGTGGCGAAGAAGGTGATGACGTAGTCGAGCCAGGTGTTCTGCCGCAAGGCGGCGGTGAAGCCGAGCAGTAGCCCCAGCCCATACGCCAGCGTGACCGTCAACACGCCGATGCGGATGGTGATGGGCCAGGCGCGGCCGATCAACCCGATGACTGTCTCTGTCGGACTTTGAAACGGCACGCCGAAATC
>DASUBC010000134.1:0-2920 GCA_035763465.1 Thermomicrobiales bacterium | reverse complement strand
CCTTCGCGACGACCGCCAGCAGGTGCGCGCCTTAGGTCAGCGCGCCGAGGTCGGCTTCGTAGCGGCCCGGCGCGGTCTGCCGCAGGGTGATGTCTCGGCGGGCGCCGTCCGGCCCGACGACCGTGCCCGCGATGGTGAGGCCGTTGCGATAGTTGCCGCTAGGGTCGCGCGCGTCCACCGTCACGAGCGCGTGGTCGCCGTCCATCCGCGTCGTCAGTTGCAGGTCTTGCGGCGCGGCGGCGATCGTCCAGTTCACGGTGCGCGACCAGAAGCGGGCGAAGTCGGGCCAGCCGAGCCAGTCCACCGCCCACTGGCCCTTGGCGTCACTCGTCCAGGCGACAACGCGGCCGAGGCCGTACTGCCACTGCGCCAGCAGCGGGTCGCCCTGGTCGGAGACGAGCACGGTGGCGGCGGTCGGCTTGGCGGTCGTGCCGACGTAGCCGCGCAGATTTGGCATGGCGGTGATGCCGTCGGTGATCGGGCTGGGCGAGCCGAGACGCGGGCCGATGTCGCCCTCGATGAAGTAGGAGCGCAGCGCCAGCCGCGTTTCTTGCAGGAAGATGTCGGGGAGTTGTGACGGGTCGGCGGCGAAGTAGTAGCGCCCGCCGCCCGCCGCCGCCAGTTGCGGCAGGTAGGGCGCGACGTCCTGCCCGACGCCGACGATCGAGAGGGTGATGTTGTTGTCGTGCAGTTGCTGGATCAGGTCGGCGAAGTTGTTGTTCGACTGCCCATCGGTGACGAGGATGATGTGCCGCACATGGCTGGCGCTGCCGAGTTGCGCCTGGACCGCTTGCGCCAACCCGGCGCGAATGTCGGTGCCGCCGCCCGCGCGCAGCGAGCCGAGCTGGTTGAGGATGTCCGGCTGGTCGCGCAGCGCCTTCAGCGGCGCGACCCAGTAGGCGGCGCTGTCGAACGCGACGATGCCGATTTGATCCTGCGGCTGGAGCAGTTTGATGGCGCGAAACGCCGCTTCCTTCGCCAGGTCCATCTTCGACACGCCGCCGTTCGCGCCGGTGCCCGATTCACTCATGCTGCCCGACTTGTCGAGCGCGAAGACCAGGCTGACCGGCGGGTTGACGACGCCGTTGCGGAGTTCCATCCGCACGGGCGACAGGTCTTCCAGGGGCGTGCCGGCGTAGCCGCCCGGCCCGTAGGCGCGTTCGCCGCCGACGATGACCAGGCCGCGTCCGAGGTCGCGCACATACGATTGCAGCACGGCGGCGCGGGCGCCGAGCGTGTCGGCGGCGGCGTCCACCAGCAGGACGACGTCGTAGTTGACCAGTTCGGGCAGCGTCGCCGGGGCGCGGTCGGCGGGCAGGCGGTCTACCAGCAGGCCGGATGCGGTGAGCGCGGCGGCGAGGTTGTCGCCTTCGCCGGGTTTGCCTTCCAGCAGCAGCACGCGTGCCCGGCCCTTCACGTCGGTGAAGGCGCTGGCGGTGTTGTTCTGCCAGTGGGTGTCGGCGCCGGCTTTGATTTCGGCGCGAAAGCGGTGGAAGCCGGCGCTCGGCTGCTTCACCGTGACGGTGAAGGCGTTGTCGCCCGCCTTCAGGTCCACCGTTTGCTCGGCCAGCAGGTTGCCGTCGGCGAAGAGGCGCAACTGGCCGGATTGCGGCAGCGTGCTCTGCACCGTCACGTTCACGTCAATCGTCTCGCCCTCGCGGGCGCGGGCCGGGGCGCGTACCTCGCTCACCAGCGCCTCGTCGCCGGTCGCGACCTGGAGGGTGTGGGTGCTGATTTCGACGCCGGACGCGGCGGCGGCGGTGGCGGCGGTGGCGAGGTCGCCCTTGTTCTCCTGGCCGTCCGAGATGACGACGAGGCGGCGGGAAAAACCTTCGGGGAAGAGCGCCAGGCCGAGGCGCACCGCGCCGGCCAGGTCGGTGTGGCCGGTGGCCGGTTTGGAGAGGAGCGGGCCGAGGTCGGGGTCGGCGCTGACGGAACGCTCGACCAGCGCGTTGTCGCCGAAGACGACGATGCCCGCCTCGTCGCCGTGCGGTAGCTTCGCCAGCGCGCTCTTGATGTACGCCTGCGCGGACGTGACGCCGTCCGGGCCGACGCTGTCGGAGGCGTCCACCAGGAAGATAGTCGCCAGGTGGTTCGATTGCCGGACGATGGCCGGCCCGGCCAGGGCAATGATGGCGCAGGCGGCCAGCAAGAGCCGGACGACCGCCGCCGCGACGCGGCGTGCGCGGTTGACACGGTCGGCGCCGTAGAGCGCGACCGGCACGAGGAGCGGCAGCGCGAGCAGGCCGAGCAGGGCCAGCAGGAAATCGAACCGCAGGCTCATGGCGCTCCCCCGCGCGCCATGTTTGCTGTCAACGCCGGCGCCGCATCAGGCGGATAGGGACGAGATTTCACCACAGAGGACACAGAGAACACAGAGAATGAAGGGAGAGAAGAGTTATTAGTCTTCTCCCGTTGTTCTCGGCGGTTTCGGCGTGCTCGGCGGTTCAATTCGTTCCCTCTCTGTGTTCTCTGCGTGCTCGGCGGTAAATTCGTACCTCCTTCGCGCCGCGCCAGGCGCCGGGCGGCGGAAGGCGCAGGCCACGGTAGAAGACCCACCATTCGACGGCGAGGACCGCCAGGCCGATGAGCAACACCGGCCGCCAGAACTCGCGCTGGGCGCGCGACGGCGCGGCGTTGGCGGCGGGCGCGGCACTCGTCAGTTGCGGCGTCTGAGGTGCGATGTTCGATTCGTCGGCGCTCAGGAGGTTGACCGTCAGTACGTCCCGCCGCACCTCGCGGTCACCGTTCATCTCGCGCACGGTGTAGGCACCTGGCTGGCCGGTATCCGTGAAGAGCACCGTGCCGCGCGCCGGCACGAGTTTGTGGTCGCGGCCCGCCGGGTCGGTGATGACGACGCTGTCCACGCCGGGGCGCGGCGTGATGGTGGCGACCGCGCCTGGGCTGACATTGTCCGGCA
>DASUBC010000133.1:0-3659 GCA_035763465.1 Thermomicrobiales bacterium | reverse complement strand
ACCGAGATCACTACAAGAGTCCATTATGTGGCAGTTGTTACCTAATCAGGTTATCAAAACGGCAGCACTCACAAATAGCCCCGCAGCCGCTCGCGGTCCACATTGCCGCCACTGACGATGGCGACGACCGTCGCGCCCGGTTCGACCGGCACCGCGCCGGTGAGTAGGGCGGCGGTGGCGGCGGCGCCGGCCGGCTCGGCCACCAGTTTGGCCCGCTCCAGCAGGAAGCGCAGCCCGTCGAGGATGGCGTCGTCGTCGAGCAGCACGACGTCGTCCACGAGTTGTTGGACGATGGCGAGCGTGCGCTGGCCGGCGAACGGCGCGGCCAGGCCGTCGGCGATGGTCTGCGAACTGGTGAGCGGCACGACCTTCCCGGCGCGCAGGCTCTCGGTCATGGCGGCGGCGCCGCGCGGCTCGACGCCGATGATCCGCGCGCTCGGCCGCTGCGCCTTGAGGGCGACCGCGATGCCGGAGATGAGTCCCCCGCCGCCGATGCCGACGACGACCGTGTCGCGGCCCGCGCCCGCGCCCTGGCCGAACTCGGGCAGGTCTTCCAGGACTTCGAGGCCGACCGTGCCGTGACCGGCGATGACGGCGGGCGCGTCGAAGGGATGGATCAGCGTCAGGCCGCGCTCGCGCGCCAGCCGCTCCATCTCGGCGAACGCCTCGGTATTGTTCGCCCCATGCAGCACCACCTCCGCGCCGTAGCCGCGCGTCGCCGCGACCTTCACCGGCGAGGCCGCTTCCGCCATGACGACCACGGCCTTGACGCCCGCCGCCGCTGCGGCCCAGGCGACGCCCTGCGCGTGGTTGCCCGCCGACACGGTGATGACGCCGCGCGCCTTCTCCTCGGCCGACAATTGCTCGATCTGGTTGAGCGCGCCGCGCGGCTTGAACGAGCCGGTCTTCTGTAAGTTCTCGGCTTTCAGCCAGACCGGGCCGCCAGCGCCGATCCGCTCGCCCAGCGTGCGCGACGACAGCAGCGGCGTGCGATGCACCCGCCCCCGCACCCGCTCTTGCGCCGCCTCGACATCGGCCAGCGTGATCCCACCAAACGCCTGTGTCTGGCTCATACTCATCCCTCAATCACGTTCGGACGCCGTGCCGCCACAAAACGGCACGGCGTCCACCACTCCCTATCACCACTCTGCGCTGGTTACTGCGCCACGCCCTCATAGATCAGTTCGAGCGTGCGCGCCTCGATCTCGTCAGGGTCCACGACGGCGCGGGCCTCGCCGGTTTCCACAGCGGCGCGGGCGACGGCGGCGGCCACTTTCGGCGGCACGCGGTAACTGATGCTGTCGGGGATGATGAACTCCGCCGACAACTCCTGCGGCGTGACGAGGGCGGCGATCGCCTCCGCCGCCGCGATTTTCATCTCGTCGTTGATGCGCCGCGCCTTGGCGTCGAGCGCGCCCCGGAAGATGCCGGGGAAGGCGAGCGAGTTGTTGACCTGGTTCGGGTAATCCGAGCGGCCGGTCGCGACGACCAGCGCGCCCGCTTCCTTCGCCTCGGCCGGATGAATCTCCGGCGTCGGGTTGGCGAGCGCGAAGATGATCGGGTCTGCCGCCATCTCGCCAATCATCGCCTGCGTCAGCGCGCCAGGCGCGGAGAGGCCAATGAAGACATCGGCGCCCGTGACCGCCTGCTCCAGTCGCCCAGCCAGGCACTCCTTGTTCGTCACCGTGGCGATCTCGTCCTTCGCCGGGTTCATGCCCACCGGGCGGCCGGAGTAGACCGCGCCGGAACGGTCGCAGAGGATGATGTCGCCCACGCCGTACTTGAGGAGCAACTTGGCGACCGCGATGCCGCTCGCGCCGGTGCCGTTGATGACGACCCGAATGTCGCCCATCTCCTTGCCGGCGATCTTCAGCGCGTTGATCAGCCCGGCGAGGACAATCACGGCTGTGCCGTGCTGGTCGTCGTGGAAAATGGGGATGTCGAGCGCCTCCTGCAATTTCCGCTCGATCTCGAAGCAGCGCGGCGCGGCGATGTCCTCCAGGTTGACACCGCCGAACGTCGGCGCGATGTTCTTGACAATTTCCACGATCTCGTCGGGGTCGCGCGCCGCCAGGCAGATCGGGAAGGCTTCCACGCCGCCGAGCGTGGAGAAGAGTACTGCCTTGCCTTCCATTACCGGCAGCGCGGCCTGCGGGCCGATGTCGCCCAGTCCCAGCACGGCGCTGCCGTCGGTGACGATCGCCACCAGATTGCCCTTCGCCGTCAGGTCGTAGACACGCATCGGGTCGCGGCGCACTTCCTCGGCGGGCGCGACCGCCGCCGGCGGCACGTAGAGCATATTCAGAATGTGGTGGTCCTTGATCGGAATCTTACTCCGCAGTTCCAGCGTGCCACCGTAGCGATGGCGCAGCGCCATCGCGCGCTCCTGAATCGTCGCGCCCGGCGCGGTGCGGCCACCGTTACCGTTCGGCGACAGGCCCAGGTTCGCGTTCGTCGTCTGCCCTTCGTAGACGATCCGGCGCGTGCGCTCGGCTTCCGCCTCGGGCGACACATCGCGTCCAGCCTCGCCGCTGGCGCTCGCCGCGCGTACGACCGCCGCCGCGATGGCCGGCGCGACCCGGAAGTCGAAGATCGGCGGCAGGATATTGTCGGGGTGCAGCCGGCTCTCGGGCACGGCGTCGGCCAGCGCCCGCGCGGCGGCGTCGAGAATCGCCATGTTGATGTTGCGCGCCCGCGAATCGAGCAGGCCGCGAAAGACGCCAGGAAAGACCAGCGCCGGATCCATCTGGTTGGGGTAATCGGACCGGCTGGTCGCGATGATGCGCGCCCCGGCGTTGCGCGCTTCCTCCGGGTTGATCTCGGGGTCCGGCGCGGAGCCGGCGAAGACGATCGGGTCGTGCGCCATCGAGCGCACCATCTCGGCGGTGAGCACGCCGCCCGCCGACAGACCGACGAAGACATCCGCGCCGGCCAGCACATCGGCCAGGCGGCCGGTGCGCCCGGCGCGATTCGTCTCGCGCGCGACGTAGGCTTTAGCCCAGTGCATCCCCGCGCGGTAGGGCGTCAGCGCGCCGTCGCGGTCGCAGACGATGACCTCCTTCGCCTTCGCGCGCACCAGCAGCCGCGCCGTGCCGATGCCGGTCACACCCGCGCCGTTGACGACGATCGTCACGTCCTCGATCCGCTTGCCCACGACTTTGAGCGCGTTATAGAGCGCGGCCAGGACGACGACCGCCGCGCCGTGGTGCTGGTTGGAAAAGACCGGCACATTCGCGGCTTTGTCCAGGTGGTCGGCGACCGTGAAGGAGTACGGCGCGGTCATATTGTCGAGCGCGATCGCGCCGAAGGTCGGCGTCAGGCTATAGAGTGTCTGGATAATCGCTTGCACGTCGTGTGTGCCGAGGCAGATCGGGAAAGCGTCAATTCCCGCGAAGGTCTTGAACAGCACCGCCTTGCCTTCCAGCACGGGCAGCGCCGCTTCGGGCGGCGCATCGCCCCGGCCAAAGATGGCGGACCCATCGGTGACGATCGCGACGGTGTTGCCGCGCGACGTCAGATCGAAACTGGCGTCGGGATCGCGCGCGATCGCCAGGCACGGCTCCGCGACACCCGGCGTGTACACCAGACTGAGGACCGAGCGGTCCTTGATCGGCACCTTGCTTGCCACGCCGATGACGCCACGGTAACGCTGGCGGTAC
>DASUBC010000132.1:0-7199 GCA_035763465.1 Thermomicrobiales bacterium | reverse complement strand
AAGATCGCCGACCGCTACCCACAGTTGCTGGTGGCGGCCAGCGCGGGCGACGTGGTCTTCTTCGGCGGCCACATCCTGCACCGCAGCAAGAGTAATTTCTCCACGGACCGCTTCCGGCGCGCGTTCGTCGGCCACTACTGCAACGCCCGCGCCTTCACGCAGTGGGGCGTGGACAAGGAACTGGCCGACGGCCCGCACGCCGCCGAGGTCTGCGACCCGGTCACGAAGCTGACCAATGGCTCGCATATCCTCGCGCGTGGCGACACCCACCTGCCCTACGCGCGACCGCGCTTCGGCACACCCTGCGCCGCGCTGCTCTCACCGGAGGAGCGGCGCAAGGAGAGCGAGTACGCCGCCGCGATGATGGGCGACATGGACAGCGGTATGATGGGCGCGATGGCGTCCGAGCCGGCCATGGACGACGATGACGATGAGTGACGAGTGATGAGTGGTGAGTGGGTGTTGGTTAGCGCGGTGCTGATGAGGTGTACCCCGGATTGAAATCCGAGGCTGAATGGCCTCACGGCCACGAAGTCCCCCTACGGGGACTGGGTTTACCAGAATGCGGGGGCCGGCTGCTGGCGCCCCAGTTGACCGGACCTAACCCGCGCAGGCGGGTTTCGTGGCCGCAGCCATTCAGGCGCGGTTTCAACCGCCGACCCACCTCTCAACGGCGCCGCGCTTGCGGCAAAACTATCCTTGTAAGAAAGGAGGGCAGGGGAGAGAACCATCCAGCGACATTCGTAAGTGTAAGGAAGGGGAAGGAACATGGCGAAGGCAGTACGGCTGGGCGTGATTGGCGCGGGGAGCGCGACGTTCTCACTGGGGTTGGTCAAGGACATCATCCTGACGCCCAACCTGAAGGGCAGCGAGATCGTCTTCATGGACATCAATGCCGACCGGCTGAAGTTCATTACTAAGCTGGCCGAGCGCTACGCTGGCGAAATGGGTGCGGAGTTGCGCTTCGTGCAGACGACCGACCGCGAGGCGACGCTGCGCGACAGCGACTTCATCATCAGCACGGCCTACCCGAGCGGCCACTACCACGCGCGCCACACGCGCGAGACGACCGCGCGTCACGGCTATTACTATGGCGGTGTGGACATCGGCGGCTACTACGAACTGCAACTGATGCTCGACATCGCGCGCGACATGGAGCGCATCTGCCCCGATGCCTGGCTCATTCAGTCGGGCAACCCCGTCTTCGAGGGCTGCACGCTGATGACCCGCGAGACCGGCACGAAGGTGATCGGCCTCTGCCACGGCCACTACGGTTACCTGGAAATCTGCCGGGTGCTGGGTCTCGACCCGAAGCGTGTCACCTGGGAGGCGCCGGGCCTGAACCACCAGATCTGGCTCGTCCACTTCCTCTACGACGGCGAGGACGCCTACCCGCGCCTCAACGAGTGGATCGCGACGAAGGGCGAGGAATACTGGCGCACGCACGTCGCCGAGCGCACGCACGACATTCAGATGTCGCGCGGCACGATCGCGCAATACCTGATGTACGGCCTGATGCCCATCGGCGACACGCCACGCGGCAACAGCTGGTGGCAGCACATCAACATCGAGACGAAGAAGTACTGGTTTGGCGAGCCGTGGGGCGGACCGGACACCGAACTGGCGCGGCCCTACTACGTGTCGAACCTGGAGAAGCGGCTGGCCGAAGTGGCGCGCGTCGCCGAAGACCCCCAGGCGCGCGTGACCGACCTCATCGGTACGGAGCATACGCGCGAGCAGCAGGTGCCGATCATTGACGCGCTGACCAATAATAAGGGCGCGTTCTTCCAGGTCAACGTGCCGAACAAGGGCGCGCTGGCCGGCGTCGCGGACGATGTCGTGGTCGAAGTACCGGCCTGGATTGACGCCGCCGGCGTGCATCCGCTGCGCGCTACCCCGCTGCCGCGCAAGATCATGCTGGAGCAGACGCTGCCGCGCGTCCTGGACATGGAGCGCGAACTGGAAGCTTTCAAGACCGGCGACCGGACGATGCTCCTCTACAACGCGCTGGTCGCGCCGCAGACCCATTCTTACGAGCAGGCCGTCGCGGTTCTGGACGACCTGCTGAAGATGGAGGGGAACGAAGGGCTGGCGAAGCATTACACCTTCCCCGCCGGCTTCCAGACGTTCGCGCGCGAGCGGGCCGCCGCGCCCGCCGCCGCCGACGACGACAAGTAATCGTGTTGCCCTCACTCCTGGCTCGGCCCGCAAGCGGGTACCCCGGTTCGCCGATCCCCTCTCCCGTGGCGACGGGAGAGGGGATGCGAGCGGAGCGAGCGGGGGTGAGGGTTGCCCGGCCACCGATCTCACGCTGAAGGGAAACGCACCTCTATGCCCGTCATTTTCACGCTGATTGATGGCCTGCGTCCCGACGCGCTTGACGCCGCGCGGTGTCCAGCGCTTCAGGAGCTGCGCGCCCGCGCCGCCGCGACGATGTGGGCGACGAGCATCATGCCCTCCATTACGCTGCCCTGTCACACGTCCATCTTTTTCAGCGTGCCGCCCGCGCGTCACGGCATTACCTCCAATGTGTGGACGCCGCTGGCCCGTCCCCTGCCCAGCCTCTTTGACCTGACGCACGCCGCCGGCCGGCGCTGCGCCGCCTTCTACAACTGGGAGGAGTTGCGCGACCTCGGCCGGCCGGGGAGCCTGGCGGTCTCCGCATTTCACAGGACGGCGAAGGAGCCTGACGGCGACCAGATCGTCGCGGAGGACGCAGTGCGCGCGCTGGCGCACGAGGCGCTGGACTTCGCCTTCGTCTACTTCGGCGCGGTGGATGAAATGGGCCACCGCCACGGCTGGATGTCCGATGGCTACCTCGCGCAGGTCGAGCGCACCGACGCGGCGCTTGGCACGCTCCTGGCCGCGCTACCAGCCGATGCCACGGTGCTGCTGCAAAGCGACCACGGCGGGCACGCCCGCTCCCACGGCACTGAAGCGCCGGAAGATATGACGATTCCCTGGCTGGTCGCCGGGCCGGGCATCCGCGCCGGCTACACGATCGCCGCGCCGGTCAGCCTGCTCGACACCGCGCCGACGCTCGCCCGGCTCCTCGGTATCGCGTCGCACCCCGAATGGGAAGGCCGCTGCGTCGAGGAGATCTTCGCGCCCGCGCCGGTCGCCGCCAGGAATAGCGAGGCCACGCCCGCATGACTGCCGCACCTGGCCCGGTTACGGTGCAACTGCTGGCCGACCACGCGCGCCTCATCGCCACTGTCGGCGACATGTGCTGGCGTGAGTGGGGGCACGCGCCTGAGCCTGAAGACCGTGGGTGGTGGGTGGAGGCCGTGGCGCGCGAAGCCGGGCGCGACCGTCTGCCCATCAGCTGGGTCGCCCTGGATGCGCGTGGCGACGCGCTTGGTAGGGTAGGTCTTGGCGAGTTCGACATCGAAGAACGGCAGGATCGTTCGCCCTGGGTGCTTGGCATGATCGTGCGCCCCGACCGCCGTGGTCTGGGCATCGGCCGCCTTCTCCTGACCCAGCTCGAAGCCTGGGCGGGCAGCCACGGCTACCAGCAGGTCTGGGTCGCGACCGGCGACCAGGCGATCGGCTTCTACCAGCAGTGCGGGTGGACGTTGCACGAAACGGTCGAACGACCAGCGGGGGAAACGGCGCTGGTGTTGACGAAGCGTCTCTGACGCCCGGCTGATCTGGTCGCAATCAGGCCACGTTTCGCAACACGGCGATCGGCTTGCTGCCGTGCCCGGCCACGCTTTGCCCGCGCCGCTGTCGGCCTCACCAACTTTGCAGAGATCCTGCGGGCGGGCAGATCTTGCCTGGTGGGGACGCGGCCAGGTCGCTCCGGCATCCGCGGTTCCAGCGGGGTATACTGGTGACGCCATCGCTGCGAACGATCTGTGGAGGTGAGGGCGCCTGTGGGGTGCGCTCCCGATCGCGCCCAGCGAACGAGGTCCGCGATGGTATCGCTCGTGAAAGGTCTGGCACTGCGTCTCGGCCTGGTCGTGTTCGGGGTGACGCTGTGCAGTTTCTTTGCGCTCGACCAGCCGGTCTTGCGGAGCGTCTACCTGGCGACCGCGCATTTCCTCACCCTGCTCACGCACCTCAACACGATCCTGCCGTCCGTGCTGCCCTTCGTGTGGGCGGCATACTGGCGCTCGATGCTCCTGCTGCTCGGCGCAACGGTGCTTGGCGCGCTGGCCGGCGTGCCGCTTGGGTTCCTCAGCGCGACCCGGCCACACACGCTGGTCGGCTGGCTCGCGGGGTTGCTTAGTTACCTCGGCACGCTGACACCGAGTTTCATCCTGGGGTTGCTTGTCATGGTCTTTTTCGTCCAGTACCTGGGGGCGTGGACGGGAATTCAGTGGATCCGGATCCTCCCGTCTCCTGGCCTCCCCGACCCGCGCGAGATCATCGCGCCCACGCTCACCCTTGCCGCGCGCCCGGTGGCTTTCGTGGCGCAGGTGACGGCGGCGCATGTTCGCGCGGAACTCTGGGCGCCCTATATCACGACCGCCCAGAGTAAGGGACTGCGCCGCAGCCGGATCGTGCGAGAGCATGTCTGGCCCAACGTTGCCGCGCCAGCCCTGGGCGCGCTGCGGTCCGCGCTCCTCTTCAGCCTGAGCAGCCTGCCCGTCGTCGAGTATATCTTCGGCTGGCGCGGCGTCGGCTACACCCTCTTCCAGGCCGTCCTGCGGCGCCAGGCCGTCCTTGCGGCGGCATTACTCGCCACCCTGGGCGTGACCTTCATGCTGCTGACCACTCTCACCGATCTCATCAGCCTGCGGCTGGACCCACGCGCCCAGCTCGCACGAGGCGATAGTTGAATGCCCGCGCGCTGGCTTGTTTCGCGCCCCTGGCAATGCGTCACTGGGTGCGCCATCGCGCTGGTCGTGGCCCACTGGTATCCTGCCCTGGCGGTGGCCGGCCTCGCGGTGTGGATCGGCGCCGTCTACCGGCAGCTGCTGGCCGAGTGGACCGCCGCGCTACGCTTCGACCCATGGCGCATCGTGACGACGCCGGCGCTCCTGTTCGGCCTGATTATCTGCCTGGGGTTACTCCTGGTCGCGCTCTTCCCCGCCCGCTTCGCGCCATTCGCCCCCTCCTACCAGACGGCAGTCCTGCAAACGATTGATGGACGGGTCATGGCCGCCCCCTTTCCGCCGCACGCCCCGTTTCTTCTCGGCACCGACGCCGCCCGGCATGACCTGCTGAGCCGCCTGCTCTACGGCGCCGGTAGCACGCTCGGGGTAGCGGTCGGTGTGGTCGCGCTGCGGCTCACGCTCGGGTGTGGCCTCGGCTGGGTGGCTGGGTGGCGCGAGGGGCGGTGGGGCGACGCGGCGCTCGTCGCGACAGGAGTCTCGGCGACGGTCCCCGCGCTGCTGTTCGCCTGGGTCTTCATCGTCGCCATCGGACCGGGCAGCGGATTCGCCGTCTTCGTGCTCGGCCTGGGGCTGACTGGTTGGGCGCACTGGGCGCAACTGGTGCATGACGAGATTCGGCGGCTGCGCCGCCAACCATTCATGGAGGCCGCCACGGCGGTTGGCGTCCCAGCGCGGCGACAACTCAGCCACTACCTCGTACCGAATCTGCTGCCACTCCTCATCGCGGTGGCCGCGCAAGAGATCGCTGCGGCGCTGCTGCTGCTGGCCGAGCTCGGCTTCCTGGGCGTCTTTTACGGCCAAGGCACGGTCATCAGCCCGGCAGACCTGGACCAGGGGACCATCATGGTACAGTTCCATGATTGGGCGGGGATGCTCGCCGGCACACGCTTCGAGATCTTCCGCAACTGGTGGCTGCCGCTCGCACCAGCGGGCGCATTCCTCATCGCCATCCTGGGCTTCAACCTGCTCGGCGATGGCCTGCGCCAGGCGCTCGAACTGCCCGGCCGGCGTCAGCGCGTCAGGCGCGGTCGCTGGCGGCGTCGGCCGTTCGCTCGCATCACCGCCGACGGCTCCAATCCCTGACCAGATTCTCCAGCCCTGTTGGGGGATGGTTGACCGCGCGCCAGGCTGTTAGACTTCCTGTAAGCGTGTGTCGCGGCCGTCGTCTGGCCCAGGAAGGAGCAAGCCGGCGCATGTTCCGGCAACTTGGCGGGAAGATCATCCTCTCACTCGTCTTCGGCGTGCTCGTCATCGCGGCGCTGTCGCTGGTGGCGGATGTGCGGAAACTCACGGAGACACTGCGGGTCTTCAAGTGGGAGTTGATCCCGGTCATCCTCGGCCTGACACTCTTCAACTACGCGCTGCGCTTCGTCAAGTGGCAGTATTACTTACGCCTGATCGGCGTCCGCAATCTCCGCACGCGCGACAGCTTCGGCATCTATTTCAGCGCCTTCACGATGGTGATGACGCCGGGGAAAGTCGGCGAGCTGCTGAAGTCATATCAACTGCGCCGCGTGACCGGCACGCCGATCGCCGTCTCCGCGCCGGCGATCCTGGCTGAGCGGATGACCGACGGTCTGGCGATGGTCGCGCTGGCGGCGGTCGGGCTGACCTCGGTGCGCTTCGGCTGGCCTGTGCTCGTCGTGACGCTCGTCGCCGCGCTGGGCGCTATCACGATCGTGCAGCGCCGGCCGCTCGCCGAGCGCATCCTGCAATATGGTGAGCGCATCGGCCCGCTGTCGTCGCGCGTGCATCATCTGCGCGACTTCTACGAGAGCGCCTACGAATTGTTTCGCCCCCGGCCGCTGGCGCTGGCCGTGCTCTGCGGCTTCGTCTCCTGGCTGGGCGAGTGCCTCGCCTTTTATCTGGTGCTGATCGGGCTGGGCCTGCCGCATACGCACTCGGTTGTCATCGCGGCGATCTCGATTCTGGCGCTGGCGACGTTGATTGGTTCGGCTTCGATGTTGCCCGGAGGACTCGGTGTCGCCGACGCCAGCATCGCCGGGATGCTGCTGGCGGTGGTCGCCTCACCTCTAATGACGCGCGATGTCGCGGTCGCGGCGGCGCTGTTGATCCGGTTCGCGACGCTCTGGTTCGGCGTGCTGCTCGGCACGGTGGTGCTGATCGCCTACCGCCGGCACTTCGCCGGTCTGCCCGAACTGGCCGACCTGGCGCGCGAGCCGCAACCTGAGACAGCAGCGCCTTTGCAACCCGACGTGTCGGGCGCGCGGAGCGATGATTGAGCGGCCAGGCGTGCCATAGCTGCGGCGAATCTTTGTAGGAAGGAGCGTGGTGTGACGACGAGCGGCAGCCCCCCTGCCGGCAACGACGCGCTGACCTGTCCCGCCTGCGGCGCGG